>DAIRGS010000326.1:0-6147 GCA_036794395.1 Tepidisphaeraceae bacterium
CTCCCCCGGAGTACCGGTGGAGGGAGAAAAGGACGCGTGATTTGGACTTGTGGGTAATGACAAGCGGCGTACCGGTGGAGGGAAAAAAGGGCCGCCGCCGAAATTGTCACGCACCCGGTTGCTGATTTTTTGGTCGCGATCGCGCGCGTGCGTTCAGAACCGCATGCGACTCACACAGCCACAGCTCTAGCCACAATCGCCTTCACAAACAGGTAAGCGATATACGCCGCGATCAACAGAACCGACTCAAACCGGTCGGGTAGCCAGCGGCCGGTGGATACGGGGATCATGGCAAAACCTAAGACGACCAATACCACGGTATCGACGCGCCAGGTGACGACGGGGAATGGCGTTGTTTTGACGGTCGCGCCGATGATGGCGGTCGCCTCGGAAACGTGCGGTTGAGTTAACAGGCTGTGAACGCCATCGGTGAAAATCACTACCGGCAGAAGAACGCATAGATTCAACAGGACGGTTCCGCAGAGCGCGGTGACGACGTGGCCCATTTGGCCGCGTTGCGCGACGGTCGTGGCGGAGCCCAAAGCGGGTAGGAGTAGAAGCGGGCTGAGGACGGTGGCGGCGAGCAGGTCAGCGGGGAGCATGCGGGAATGTTCGCCGGTCATGACCGTGCCGCGGATGGCGACCCAAGCGCCCAGCACCGCCAGGATAATAGCAGCCACAGTTGCAGAGACGGGGGGTCTTGGAGGAGAGGATATTTCAGTAGCGGTTGCAATAGGCACGCCGCCGATGGATCCGGGGCGTTCAATCCAAACTGCGAGAAAAGTTGCCCCCATGACCAGGAGCATCATTCCGTGGGCCATCGTGAAGCTTCCATGGAAGCCCATCATCAGTACCAGCAGGGCCGCGGGTAAAACCAGCAACCACAACCGGCTGTTGGCAGGCAGCTCGCGCAAGCCGCCGAAGCAACTGCTCAGTCCCATGACCAAAGAGAGGCAGGCCACGGAACTGCCGAATACCAGTCCGATTGCGACACCAACCTGGCCCATTGCGGTCGCGGCCAGCGTACTGGCACAGATCGGAAGCCACTGCACCAGGGCCCGGCGTCGGGGCCAGTAGCCGTCGTATCGCGTCCATGACGCCAGGGCCAGGCGCGTGGCGGCGTACTGGATGATTACTCCAACAATCACCAGCAATTCCGCGCCGACCCGTCCGCCGGATTCACCTTGAAACATGTGGGGCGGATAGTGCAGGCGCGCCAACCCCTTGTCCAGCAAAACGCCCCCTAAAAAATACCTTCCCGCCCGCGCGAAAATGGAAACGTCTTAAGCTCCCCCCCTTCCCATCGCCCTGCAAAGGGTGCAGATCGACCGTCGAAATTCGCGCAGAATCGACGGTTCGATGAAACAGAAGGATGATTTTGTATAATCCCAATCGATGTTGCGCCCCAACCGCCGGATCGTTTTTGCCGCCGCCAGCGCGATCTCGCTGCTGATCTGCCTGGCATCACTTGGGGTATGGGTGCATTCAACGCAGAAGATGGATCGATTCCGATCCACTACCCCTGCCCGGCGCTTCACTCTCCATTGCAAGGATGGCGTCATCTATATTGATGTTACCACGGTTGATCACCCTGTATGGACACCCGGATATCAGCATATTCATAGTCTTCCCACGCAATTCAGGCCGCCCCAACCTAAATGGGAGATTGGCGGATTCGGATTTGGATCAGACTGGCCGGAAATGAGGGATGTGGGTGTGGTTCATCGTCAGTTTATTCAAATCCCGTTGTGGCCCATTGTTGTATTGAGCAGCATTCTGCCGGTGCTGTGGTTTGATGCGCGCTCGCGACGGAGCATTCGTGATCCGATGGCATTAAAGACGCCAATACCAGAGGTTGGCAGTCGGATCGCCGGCCCGCGATGGCCTGCGTAAAATTACTAATTCATTATGTCTTTTTGCGAATGACAATTGCGTGAGGGCCGCGCTATCATCCTGGCATGCGCAAGCTGCCTATTCGTAAACTTTTCGCGGCTGGCTCGCTGGCACTTTGCATCGGCGCCATCGCATTGTGGATGCGCTCCACTACAGAAATGGATCAACTTCGCACGGCAGATCCGTTCCGCCAGACCACACTCGTCAGCGCTAATGGCGAGTTCTGCGTTGAAACAGTGACCGCCGCTGCCCCAGAGTTCGACCCCGGTCTCGAAATGGCGCACTCGCTGCCGACGCAATATGGCCCGCGCAGTTTAACCAGCGGCCCGCCCAAACTGTCACGCACCCGTGCCTTCTTCAAGTGCCAAGTGCCTCCGTGCCTTCTTCAAGATTGACAGCCTCCCGCCAATCCGCTCTGATTTCCCCGACGTTTTGAGACACGAAACTTGCGAAGGAGATACACCATGGCACGTCCAGTTACGCTCTTCAGCGGCCAGTGGGCCGACCTCCCGTTTGAAACGGTTTGCGCCAAGGCCAAACAGTTTGGCTACGATGGCGTTGAATTGCCCTGCTGGGGCGATCATTTCGAAGTCGACAAGGCGAACAAAGACAAGAACTACGTCAAAACCCGATGGGATGTGCTCAAGTCGCATGGGCTTAAATGCTTCGCGATTTCAAATCACCTGGTTGGGCAGGCGGTATGCGATCTGATCGACGAACGGCATAAGCTAATCCTTCCCGAGGATGTCTGGGGCGACGGCCAACCCGAAGGCGTGAGGCAGCGGGCGGCGCTGAAGATGATCGACACGGCCAAAGCCTGCCGGGCGTTTTTTGACGCGGCGCCCGATAAGAGTTCGTTCACAGCAACCGTCAACGGATTCACCGGCTCCAGTATCTGGCATTCAATTTACGCGTTCCCACCCACCGATCAGAACTATTGGCAAAAGGGCTTCGACGATTTCTCAAAGCGCTGGACACCGATCCTGAACGAGTTCGACAAACTGAACGTCAACTTCGCACTGGAAGTGCATCCAACCGAAATCGCCTTCGACATCGCCTCGGCTCAGCGCGCAGTCGATGCGGTGAAAGGCCATAAGCGGTTTGGGTTCAACTACGACCCGTCACACTTCGGCTACCAGCACGTGGACTACGTGAAGTTCATCCGCACGTTCGGCCCGCGCATCTTCCACGTTCACGTGAAGGACGCCTGGTGGGGCCATGGCGATGGAACGGCCGGCGTGTTTGGCGGGCATACGACCTTTGCCGACCCGCGCCGATATTGGGATTTCCGCTCGCCGGGCCATGGCGACATTAACTTCGAAGAAATCATCGTCGCGCTCAACGACGTCGGCTATCAGGGACCCCTCTCAGTCGAATGGGAAGACAGCCGGATGGACCGCGAACATGGCGCGGCCGAGGCAGCGGCATTCGTCAAGAGAATTGACTTCAAGCCCAGCAATATCGCCTTCGATGCGCAGTTCGACAGGTAGCGCTTCTCCCCGTCAAAAGCGTCTGCCGAAAACCTGTGGATTGCAAAATGGATAATGTCATCCTGGAGCGCAGCGAAGGATCTGGTGGTCGAACGCTTCTACGGCATCAGATCCTTCGCTGCGCTCCAGGATGACAATTCTTGTCGATTTAAGCGGTGCAGTAAGGAAAAACGCCGTGGCTGCACGAGTGCCGCCACGGCGTTTTCTTTTCGTGACACGGGCTTCCAGCCCGTGAGTTTTGCTCTTCGCTCAATCGGGCTGCTGCCCAGGTGCACCCTGACCGCCGGGTCCACCTTGGCCACCGGGGCCCCCGCCGCCATTTCTGCCGCGCGGGCCACCTTGCCCACCGGGCCCTCCCGGACCACCGGGGCCACCCGGGCCACGGCCGCGCATCTGTTTCATCTGTTTCAACTGGTCCGCGGTGAGAATCTTCGCGAGCTTCGCATCGACGTCTTTCTGAAGGTCGGCAACCTGTTTCTTCTGATCGTCCGTCAGGTTCAACGCATCTTGAAGCATGGGCGGAAGCACCTGGCCGGGCTGCGGCGAACCGCCTCGCCCGCCGGGGCCGCCCGGACCGCCGCGACCGCGACCCTGTCCATCGGGGCCGCCGCCATCCGGGGGGCCATCAAAGCCATCGGGCCCGCCAAATCCGCCTTGGCCACCACGGCCGCCGCCGGCGGGCACTTCGGCTTCAAGCTTGGCCGCGAGCGCGGTCAATTCTTCACGTGTGACTACGCCGTCTTTATTGGTGTCCGCTTCTTCGAAGAGGCGGATCAGGCGTTCGTCGGTGATTTCATCCCTGGTGAGTTTCCCGTCCTTGTTGGCATCAAAGGCCATCATGCGGGTGATCAGTGATGAGGAGCTTGCCGGCTTCGGCGGGGCGCCCGCCGATTGGGTCTGGGCGTGCGATGCCGCCGAGAACATGAAGATGCATGAGCCGGCAATGAGTGATTGTTTCAACATGATCGATTCCCTCTGGGTTAGAAATACAGGCGACAGTGGTTGCCGCCCGCCGCACGCAGGCGCGCGGAACTTGACGGGTTCGACCGGCAAGTCCTGTTACAACACAGGCGTTCCTCAGTGCTGATGATCCTCGGCGTCCGCGGGGGTGCGGCCGATCACGATGTCGAATCGGGCGGCAAGCTCGCCGGCGGTTGAGCCGTTCAGCGGCTTGAAGTCGGTGGACACCAGCGCTCTCTGAAACGCATCGCCCGCCCCGCGGTACACACCGTCATTTTTATTTCCGGCAAAACCCGCGATGAAGATCTGGCTGGTGATCAATTCACGGCCGTTCTGCTTCACTTTAAAGTGAATGTGCGGCGCGGGCCGACCGGGGTACGGAACGGGCTTAATCGTGCGAAAGCGATATTCGCCCTTGGAGCTGACGGCAAATCTCCCAAAGCCCTGAAAGTTCTTATCGCGCTGGGCCGCCTTGGGGACGCTGTCGGAGGAATGGAGATAGACCTGCTTGGCATCGCATTGCCAGATTTCAACTTCCGCGTTCTTGATCGGCGAGCCGCCGGCGTCGAGGACGCGGCCGGTCAGATGCGTAACCTCACCCACGGCGGGCGTCAGGGAGTTACCGATGATGATCAGATCATTGTCCTGATCGAGCGGAAGATGATCTGGATAAAAAGGCCCTTCGGTGAGACGCGGCGTGAGAGCCAGTTGCTCGGCAAAGACGCCGGGGGTGAACAGGGCGAGGGCCGCGCCGAAGGCAAGGCCGCCGCGTAGCATCGAGCGACGTGAAATGAGCGTTTCCAGATCCGTCATGATTTGTCTCCTGCGTGATGAGGTGTGTGTCCCGAGTCACTGCCGGGCGTCTTGGGCGGAAGTATAACGTAACAACCTGAAGCGAACGTGAAGAGATGCAGGGGCCTCCAATCAGGGCCGCATACCTGGATGAACGGGATGAACGTCCTTTGGCACGTCGATACTAGCCCTCTCGCTTAGAATTTAACAAAATAATCGCATTGGCGATTGTCGTTGGCCTGCTTTTCGAAGGCGATGCAGTGGCCGTCAAGGCCGAATTTTTTGTCGGACTGCAACGTCTCCGGCGATGCGTCGCGGCTGAGTTTGCTTTTTGGATCGGAATCAGAGCCGACGTGGGCGACAACCTTGTAGCTCCGGTTCGAGGCGACGAATCGGGCGACGCTTCGGATGGAGGGCCAGCCGGCATCGTCCAACACCACAATGCCGCCGACGTTCAGCAGTTGATCGATAAAGAAGAAATCGACCAGCACGTGATCGAAGGTATGTTCGCCATCAATGAAGCCAAAATCGATTTTGCGACCGGCCGAAACGAGTTCGGGCAATGCGATCTGGGAAGGCTTTTCGATAAACTCGACAAAGCCTCGATACCCGGCCCGTTCGAGATTAGCGAGGCCGACTCCATGCCAGTAGGCGGGGGCGTTTTGGGCGGGATCGATGACGATGTGCTGGGGATTGGGCGTCGATTGCTTGAGCGCTTCGCAGATAAACAAGGTAGAAATGCCGAATGCCAATCCCACTTCGAGTGATACCTTCGGCTTGCGCTGGGCGATCAGGTTGGACAGCATCCGGCCTTCGTCAGCGGAAATGGTCGAATGCACATCAACGGTGCCTTTGCCATCAGCGCTGAGCGATCGTCGGGATTGCAGAATTTCCGCAAGAACTGGATTCATAGCCTGATCCTACCGGGATCCGAAGTACTTCGCATCGGCGGCGAGCACGCGAGGGTGGCCGGATCAGGGCTATCGCATATGACCCCTCCGACGCAAAAAAT
>DAIRGS010000326.1:6157-7945 GCA_036794395.1 Tepidisphaeraceae bacterium
AGCTTATGCTTGATCGAAAAACGCGGCTCGGCAGGAGCCTGGCACTCCCGCTGAGCGCATATGCGATTGCCCTGGTCGCCGGATGTTTCGTAAACCTTCAACTTTTAGTTGAACCGACCCCATGGCCACACCGGCCCGTCAACCGTTAACATTCTCAAACTTACTAACCCTCGGAGGAGCCATGGATCGTCGGGTGTCTGCACTGGTTATTCTGATTCTCGGAATTGCTGCTGGAGTTGTGTCTGCCGCGGAGCAGCTTCAGAAGGGTGATTATGTGGCCGTGGTCGGCGATTCAATTACCGAGCAGCGGAAATACTCCCTGTACATCGAAGAGTATTTGACCATGTGTCAGCCGGCGGGGGAATTGAAGCAGACGCAGTTCGGGTGGAGCGGGGAGACATCGTGGGGGTTTGAATCGCGGATGCAGAATGACATGCTGCGATTTAAGCCGACCGTGGCGACGACTTGTTTTGGGATGAATGATGGCGCGTACAGTCCCATGAACGAGCAGAAGGCGGCGCGGTATCGCGAAGCGCAGACGAAGATCGTTCAGGAGATGAAGAAGGCCGGCGTTCGATTTATCGTGGTGGGTTCGCCGGGATGTGTGGACGTTCAGACGTTCCGCAACCGCAACCACGCGCTGGCGGAAATGTACAACAAGACGCTTGCCTCGCTACGCGACATCTCGAAGGAGGTCGCCGATAAGGAAGGCGTGGGGTTTGCCGATGTCTTCGATCCAATGCTGGATGTGATGACCAAGGCCGAGGCCAAGCATGGCGAGCAATATCACGTCTGCGGGCCGGATGGTGTGCACCCGGATAACAATGGCCACCTCGTCATGGCCTACGCGTTCCTGAAAGGCCTGGGCTGCACGGGCGACATCGGCACGATCACCTTCGATCTCACCTCGAACAAGGCCGAGGCCACCGAGGGACATAAGGTTCTTTCGGCATCGGACGGCTCGGTCGAGATTGAAAGTACACGATATCCGTTCTGTTTCTATGGCGATCCGGCTCGCACCGACTCCACGCGCGGTGTGCTGGAGTTTTTGCCGTTCAATCAGGATCTGAACCGGTTCATCCTCGTGGTGAAGAACCCTGGCGCGAGGAAGGTGAAAGTCACCTGGGGCAGCGCATCCAAAGAATTCGATGGAGCGCAACTGGAAAAAGGAATCAACCTCGCGGCGGAGTTTTTGACCAATCCGTTTTCAGGGCCGTTCAAAAAACTGGAAGATCAGATCAGCCGGAAACAGGAACTTGAGACCCCGCTGGTGAAGCGGACCATCAATCAGATCCCGCAAGTGGTGAAATCCTCCCCAGCCGCAAAAGATGCCTTGGAGCGCGCCGCTACCGATGGCATCGCAGCGGATAAGGACCTACAGACAGCAGTCTCCGCATCGGTCGTCCCCGTGAAGCACACGATCAAGATCGAAGCGGTGAAGTAGCCTAAAGGTGCATCGGTACCCATCTTTAATAGTCCCGGGCCGAAGCCCTGGGTCTTAAAGCGTCATGTCATCGGAACAGCAACCGTCCCAAAGCGATTCCGAGGCGGATGTGATACGCCTTGTGGAATTTCTCGCGACGCGAGACGCGCCCTGTCCGCTGTGTGGGTACAATCTGCACGGGCTAACCCGCGATATATGTCCCGAATGCGGTCGGCAGCTTCAACTATCGGTGGGGCTCACAGATCCATTCTTGCGGGCATGGGTCATTCTTGCTGTTGCGGTATTCAGCGGGGTGCAGGACAGTTTCTGTGCGGCTTCAATTGACATAAGCGGGCCGGTTTTCC
>DAIRGS010000327.1:0-7917 GCA_036794395.1 Tepidisphaeraceae bacterium
TGCCCATTTTAGGCCGGAGATGTGTATAACGGTGAGGCTGGAAGCCCGTGTCACGAAAGGCGCGGAATCGCGCACGGTCAATTAGACCTGGGCAACCGGATCGTGCGCAGATCATACCTTCGCACTTCGCGATCGCGATCCGAATCGCGATCTCGATCTCGATCAGCATCCCGCAATTCGCGCTCCTCACCTTCTTCTTCCATGGCGCGTTCTTCATCGCCTTCATCGATCTTGAAATACGCGTTTTCTTCATCTTCGTCTTCATCGCCCAGATCAGCTGAATTGCTGGCCATCGCGACCGAGTCGCTTACGAGCGGATCGTTTTCGACCCGAAGATTCTGGGCGAATTGCTGGCCGTCGACGGTAAGGATGATGCGGTAGGTACCGGCAGCGGCCGCCCCGGCGCCTCGCCCACCCCGGCCACCGAACCCGCCACCGCCGCCGCCCCCACGTCCAAACACGGGAGGCTGTTGCTCTCCACCGGCGGACGTCGGCGGCTGTTCGCCGACCGCCGCCTGCTCTTGCTGTTGTTGCTGCTGATCGGGATCGTCGCCGGCGGTTTGAGCGTTGGCACGGGCGCTCCGTCCGCGTCGATTTCCAGTCGCGGTCGTTGTGGTTGGACCGGCACCTGCTACGCCGCGTCCCGCGCCCTGACCACGGGCCAGATTCCCACCGCGACCCCCTGCCGCGCCGGCCATGCGGAGATCCCAGGCGATACGGTGCAACCCGGGCTCGGTGCGCGCGGGAAATTCGCGAAGCGTCCGACCTGCGACATCGACAATCTTGACCGTCGCCTTTTTCGCCTCGGTGGGAAGCGAATAGTAAACGTCGGCGCCGAACATCGGATTCTGTCCGACAAACTTGCGATTGGTTCCTCCGTGCGAGGGTTCGCTGTGCCAGCGCACCGCCGGGGAAGGTTCATAAAGTTGGGGCGCATCCACGAGGTACTGCGGCTGAATCTGGCGCAGGGCCGAGACATCAAGCACCCAAAGACTCCGTCCATGCGTTGCGGCCACGATCTGCCCGTTCACCGGATGCTGCGCAAATTCAAACACGGCCACCGTCGGAAGATTCGCGCCGAGTTTGTTCCATAGCTTTCCGCGGTCCAGCGAACACCACGCGCCAAACTCGGTTCCGACGTAGAGCAAGTTGGCGTTCGTGAGGTCTTCACTGATGCAGCGCGTGGAGCCCCAGGGAAGGTTCGCCGTGATCGGCTTCCAGGTTTTTCCGAAATCTTCAGTGACGTAAATATAGGGGTTGTCATCGTCTGAGCGATGACCGTCGAACGCGACGTAGCAACGGCCATCGGCATAACGCGAGGCTTCGATGCCGGCCACCCATCGTGGGCCGGGCAGACCGACATTGCTGTCGATGCGGGTCCACGTTTTGGTGCCGTCTTTGGTTACCCACAGTGCGCCATCATCAGTGCCGGCATACACGACATCTGGATTGCGCGGTGACTCGGCCAGCGCAGTGCCGCTCCCATATTTGGTGGTGGTGATTTTGGGCGAAGCGACCTGAAGGTTGTCGCCGCGATTCACGGAGCGGAAGACGTAATCACCGGCTGCATAGAAGATATGGGAATTGAAGTGAGACAGAACAAACGGCGTGTTCCAATTGAAGCTGTATCCCCCGCCGCGACCACCCTGCCCACCGCCACCGCCACCGCCAAATCCACCTCCGCCGCCTCCACCGGCGAACGCCCCACCGCCACCGCCAGCACCGCGTCCGCGCTGTCCACCCTGGCCGCCACGTGGGGTTGGACGGATTCCACCCCGTTCCCCGGTGCGAAGGTTTCGACGCGACATGGAGCCATCCTGGCTTTCGGAGTAAACCACGTCGGGATCATCCTGATCGACCTGGCACTGGAAGCCATCGCCGCCGCCCACGTTGATCCAGTCTTCATTGATCGGCCCGCTGCCGTTGAGTGAGATGGCAGGGCCCATCCACGAACCATTGTCCTGAAGACCCCCTACCACCCGGTAGGGTTTAGTCGGCGCGATCGAGACGTGATAAAACTGGCCGATCGCGGTGGTGTTGAGGTGATCCCAGTTGCGCGTGCGGTCGTAGGTCACGTAGAAACCGCCGTCGCACCCAACCAGTATGTGACGCCCGTCTTTGGGGTCGATCCACAACGCGTGCTGATCGGCATGCACACCCCGCCCGGCATCGGGGCGGAACGTTTTTCCGGCATCGGTTGAGCGATACATCGAAACGCCGCCCACATAAAGATATTTCTCGTCACTCGGATCGACTCTAAGCAGGCTGAAATACATCGGCCGGGGGTTCAGACTGTTGATGCGCGTCCACGATTCACCGGCATCGGTGGATTTATAAATGCCTCCATATTCGAAGCTGTTGGCACCCTGATCGTTCTGAACGTTTTCGATTTGCCCGCCATATTGCCCGCCGTTGGGGCGCGTGGTGCTGCCTCGGGCGCCCCCCTGGGCCGGGCGTTCTCCCAAAACGACTTCGACCGTCTTGGTTTTGTCCCCGGTCTTCAGTTTAAGATCGAGTTTGTCGCCAACCTTGTGTGAGCGGATTTCTTCCTGAAGTTCTTCGAAGGTTTTGATGGTCTTTTCACCGGCCCCGATAATGAGGTCGCCTTCTTTGAGGCCGGCCTTTGCGGCCGGGCCATCTTCCGTGACCGTGGTAATCTTGACTCCGCCCTCGGCTTCTTCACCGCTCAGGCCCGAGAATGCACCAGCCGCGGGTTGAGTTGCACCGCCGCGCGCGCCGCCGGCGAACGCTCCGCCCCGCCCCCCGCCACCACCCCCGCCGAAGCCGCGACCGCCTCTTCCGCCGGTCCCGGCGGCCAGCGTTACGGTAATCTCACGCGGCTCTCCTTCACGGAGAATCTTGTAGGTGAGCTTATCACCGACTTTGTGCTCGCGAACGGTTTCGATCAGCTCATCGGAGAACTCGAGATCTTCGCCGTTGATGGATTGAATGATGTCGCCTTCGATCAACCCGGCTTTAGCGGAAGGACCATTCTCGCGAACCGTCGTCAGGCGGATGCCTCGATCCGCCTCTTCGCCAAAGATGTCGAGATCGACGGTGGGTTTGGGCTTGGGCGCGGTGCCCATGCCGGTGCGGGCACAGTCGATAATGCAGAAAACGGTGTTGGGGTCTTTCCGATAGAAATCCACGCCGACCCGGCCAAGGTCATTGGTGGGCAGGCCGCTTGTCAGCTTCTTCCAGCTCTTGCCGGCATCGGTGCTCTTGTAGAGCCCTGAGCCCGGTCCCCACTTTCTGATCGGATCATACGTATCATATCCATCGGGGATCGGAGCGCCGGGATGGGAATCGTATCCGTCGCGCTGGCGTTCCCACGCGGATGCGATAAGGGTGCTCGGCTCATCGGGCTTCATTTGAATATCGACGATCCCGGTCTTGTCATCGATAAACAGAACGCGGTCCCAGGTAGTGCCTCCATCGGTGGTTTTGTAGAGGCCGCGTTCTTCGTTGGGGCCATAAAGCCGGCCCAGCGCGCCGACATAAACGATATTGGGATCCTTTGGATCAATGACGATCCGGCCAATCTGAAAGGAGTTCTTAAGCCCCATGTTTTTCCAGGTGCGCCCGCCGTCCGTGGACTTGTAGACGCCATCACCATATGAGACAGAGTTGCGCGGATTGTTCTCACCTGTGCCGACCCACACGGTTTTGGGATCGGACGTCGCGACGGCAACGCTTCCGATGGCTACCGTTGCCTCGTGATCGAATTGGTGAGTAAAGGTCGCGCCGTTGTTAGTTGTCTTGAGCAACCCGCCACCGCCCGTGGCCACCCAATAGGTACTTGAATCAGATGGGACCACCGCCAGATCGACGATTCTTCCACCCATCGTGGCCGGGCCAATGGATCGCCAGTTGAGGGCTTGCATCCACTTTCGATTCAGCTCGATGGGCGCGTTGGGGTCGATCGTGCTCGACCGCGTGGTGGCGGTGCTGGTCGTTCGGCGCGGGTTCTCGTCGGATTCATCGGGGACGGCAGGTCGCGAATCGCTCGATCGCGCAGAAGCGCCGGTATCGGAATCACGCAAGGTTTGCACGGTCTTGAGCAGGTCCTGCAACTGCTTTTGGATCTGCTCCAGTTGCTGGCCCTTGGCCGAAGCCGGCTGTTTTTGATCCCGGTCCTGAACCTCCTGTGCGATCACCGGAATCCCAACGACCGCCAGAGCTATCAGCCCGGCTACAAGCCATCCGTCGAAAAACCTCTTGCCCCGCGATCCGTGGTTCATTTTCATGGCCTGTTGCTCCCAACCTGATTCAGGCTGACGTGATTTGCACAATCGATCCATTTGGGTCGATTTGGATTGACTTCCGGATCGCCGAAGTTTATCGCGCCCGTACGCTACCGCCAGCAGATTCGGGGCAGCCGGGTTTGGCGCGAAGGCCGGTGAGGGGCGGTCGCCGGCATGGCAATCGGATTACGGTCTTGAAGATTCTTCGCCTTGGGGTGGTTCCTGAAAATGAATGGCGAGCCAGACGGTCGGCTGATCGGGGTCAGTCCAATCCACCCTGTGGTGAAGGCCGGCGGGAATTAGAAGGTATGAACCGGGAACCATATCGTGGGTCGATCCGTCGCCTAAACGGAGCCGCGCATGTCCTTGAATCACAACTACCCATTCTGCTTCAACCTGTTGGTACCAAAAGCCTTCCGGAGAGGCATGGCCATGCGAAACGATCCGTTCCATGCGAAACTTTGACCCCTTAAGAAGCAACTGAAATGACTCTTCCGGTGTAGGCGCAGGGAGGTTTGAGATCAGGTTCCCGGTTTCGTTCATTGCATGCTCTTGTACTGATTCTCCGCCCTCTCCAGGTAAAAAATAATCCTTGCGGAATATTCCTGGACAGGCAGCGGTTATCAGATGTGATGAATGCAGGTATTTGAATTGTTGGGGTGTTGGAATCCCAACAATTATGTTGACAGAATATTTGCTAAGTTGTTATTTTTCGGTTCTCTAGCAAATCGTGTTGGCGTATTGGTTGTCGGATCCTGTACGCCTCTTTCCACATCGGTTCTCGGACAGGAAATGGAGCAGGTCATGAATTTGGTTCGTCGTACGCGGCGGGGTTTTACCCTCGTCGAGCTTCTGGTTGTAATCGGTATTATCGCCTTGCTTGTGTCGATTCTTCTGCCGGCCTTGAATAAGGCCCGCGAAGACGCCAAGCGCATTCGATGCCTCTCCAACCAGCGACAGCTGGTCATGGCCTGGCAGATGTACGCCGCCGATAATAAAGGCAAGTTTTGTGGCTCAAACACCCCCACCTACCCGCAGGTCCCGTGGTGGTTCTGGGCCGCTGCGGGTAACACGCTGGACTGCCTGTATAACGGCAAACTCTGGCCGTATCTCCATAACTATGACGTGTACAAGTGCCCCAATGATCGCGTGATGTATACGCATACCTACTCGATCAATGGCTGGCTGGCCGGGGAAGACGGACAGCGCGTCTTCACAATGGGCCAGGTCAAGAAGGCGTACGCGACTTTCGTGTTCATCGAGGAACTCGATCCTCGCGGCTACGAAATCAACTCGTTCATGGTGAACCACTATCCGTCCCAGAACTGGACGGATGTGCCGGGCAACATGCACATCAACGCGGGGATCATCTCCTTCGCTGATGGCCATGCAATCATCTGGCCCTTTTCGGATCCGCGCACCTACAAGAATCCCCAGATCGGCATGAGCACGCCGAACGACCCTGATCTCCGTCAGATCCAGGCCTGGGTTGGCGTTGGTCCATACCCGCCAGGCGTCGTGCAGTAAGTTTGACCTGCGGGTGATAGTCTCCGTTCTGATGCCGCCGGATAAGGCGGCTGATGGATCGGACGAAACAATGAGACGTTCTTGCCCGGAAGGGCAAGAACGTCTTTTTTTGTTGATCGTGTCCGATTCATTTTTCCAAGTGGGTAATGTCGGCTTGTCAGGAATCAGCCCGTTGATCCGACATACAACCGGCATCTAATGTTGAATTGCTCGTTCGACACAAGGCACCAGCCATGAAATGGTATAATCCTCGCATGGGTTACAACGCGACGATCGCAAGCCGGATTCTGCTGCTCGGGTTTCTCTGCAACTTGTGCGTGGGGGCTGGGCCGCCCCAGCACGGGCAGATCACCAAAACCGCGATTAACTCCTCCGCGCTTCGCATCGGACAGAAAGCCTGGGCGGCGGTCGTGGTTGAAGTTGGCGATGGATACCACGCGCAGTCTCATACGCCTCTGGATGAGAACTTCATCAAGTTCGAGTTGAAACCCGAAGACAACGCGTCGGTGAAGATTGGCGCGCCGACGTATCCGCCGGGCAAGATTGAAGACTACCCGGCCCTCGGAAAACTCAGCGTCTATACCGGCAAGGTGGTCGTCTACTTTCCGCTGGAAGTGAATGCCGATGCCAAGACCGGCCCGATTGAGATCACGGGCCGGGTGAGATTTCAGGCTTGTGATGACAAGGTTTGCTACCCCCCCGAGCAACCGAAATTCAGCATCAAAACAGAGATCGTCGCGGCCAGCGCGGTGACCAAGCCGAACGAACCCGACCTTTTCAAAGACGTGGAAAAAGCGGCGGCTGTTGCGCCGGCCGAAAAACCACCGGCTCCTCCGCCTGCGAAGGCGGGCGGCAGTGAATTAACCGCCGGTAGCGTTACCTGGAACTTCTTTACCGCGTTCCTCGTGGGAATTGTGTTCAACGTGATGCCATGCGTGCTACCGGTGCTACCGCTCAAGGCGGTCGGTTTTTACAACGCGGCTCAGCATAGCCGGGCAAGAAGCCTGGCGTTTGGCGCCGTATTTAGCGCCGGATTGGTTGCAACGTTTGCGTCGTTCGGCGTGCTGATTTTCGTGATGAAAGCATTCAGCTGGGGCCAGCTTTTCACCTACACCTGGTTTCAGGCAACGATTGTCCTCGTGCTGCTGGGGCTGGCGGCGAGCACGTTCGGCGTGTTTACCGTCAAGATTCCCGTTGCGATTTACAATGTGACGCCGCGTCACGATACGTACTTCGGAAACTTCCTTTTCGGAATTCTGACGGCGGTCCTTTCCACCCCATGCACCTTCGGATTATTCGTAACGCTCCTGGCCTGGGCAATCTCGCTCAACGCACCGGCGATCGGCGTCATGATGCTGGTGATGGTCGGGTTGGGCATGGCATCGCCTTACCTGCTGCTCAGCGCCACGCCGGAGCTGGCCAGGCGTTTCCCGCGAACCGGGCCCTGGGCTGAGTTGGTCAAACAGATGATGGGGTTCTTGTTGCTTGTGGCGGCGGTTTATTTCGCGCGGCCGTTCATCGGCCTGATCGTCCACGGGGAAAAATTCTGGTGGGTACCGTTCGGAGTTGTAGTCATCGCATCCATTTTCCTTGTGGGCAGGACGATGCAGTTTGCAAGGAGCGCGCTGCCTGGCGTGATCAGCGCTGTGATTGCGGTTGCAGTCATTGTCGGCTCATTTGGCGCGGTGCGATGGTTGACCGCCCGTCCCTTCGAATGGCAGCCCTTCAGCACCGCTGCACTCGATCAGGCCCGTGCTCAAAACCGCATCGTTCTGGTCGAATTCACCGCTGACTGGTGCGTGAATTGTCAGTACGTCGAAGCCAAGGTTTTGCACAATGCGGACATTGTCAAATCAGTTCGCGATCGCGAAGTATTGATGCTCAAGGCGGATGTCACGGCCGGCGATGCGCCCGCCCGGCCTTTGCTTGATCAGCTCAACCCGGCGGGAAGTATTCCGCTAACGGCGATTTACCCGCCGCGCGCCGCCGGACCCATCGAGCTGACGGGTATCTACACCAAAGCTGATCTTCAGAACGCACTCGATCAGGCCGCCGCGAAGCAGCCTGCTTTGGCGGCGGTGCAATGAGTGTTTCAGGGCATCAGATCGCGCACTGGCGTGGTCGCTTCAGCGACCATGTATTACGA
>DAIRGS010000053.1:0-30085 GCA_036794395.1 Tepidisphaeraceae bacterium
CTTTTTAGGGCGGGCTGGGTTTGTCCGATCAGCGGGCCGCCTATCCGGGAAGGCGCGGTGCATGTTGTTGGGGGTCGGATTGGGGAATGCGGGCCGTTTGCGGATCTGGTGAAGCGGCACCCTCTCGCCAAGGTGATTGACCGGGGTTCGTGTACGATTTTGCCGGGGCTGGTCAATGCTCATACCCACCTTGAATTGAGTGAATTCTCCTGTGGGCCCAGGCCCGCCAGCTTTACTCAGTGGCTTATGCGTCTTGTGCCGCGGGGGCAGGTGACGGCCAGTGACGTGCGCGATTCGGTGTCGAGGTCAATTCCGATGGGGGTTGGGCAGTGTTTACGGTTTGGAGTGACTTGCGTGGGGGATATCAGCCGGCATGTGGGCGTCTCGCGGCCGCTTTTGAAAAAGGGGCCATTGCGGGTGGTGAGTTATGGGGAGGTTCAGGCGATGGCGCAACGGAGGAGTTTGCTGGAAGAGCGCATCGCGGTGGCGATTGATCCGGAATTTGAGAACCCGATTGACAATTCATTTTCTCTCACGATCGGCCTTTCGCCGCATGCCCCCTACTCGATCGAGGCCGGTGGGTATCGGCGGTGCGTTGAGGTGGCTAAAACGCGGAATTTGCCGCTGGCCACGCATTTGGCCGAGACGCGGGATGAAGCTACGTTTCTGGCGGACCATAGCGGGCCTTTTCGGGATTTGTGGACGCATATCGGAGCGTGGGACGCGGACGTGCCGCGGTTTGCCGGGGGGCCGATCCGATTTGCGCAGGCGGTGGGTCTGCTTGATTACCCGACGCTGCTGGCTCACGTGAATTACTGTGACGATGCGGAGATGGAGTTGCTGGCGGGTTCAGGGGGGGCGGCGGCTTCGGTGGTGTATTGCCCGAGGACGCATGCGTATTTTGGCCATCCCCCCCACCGCTGGCGCGAGATGCTTGAGCGAGGGATTAATGTTGCGCTGGGAACGGATAGCTGCGCGAGTTCGCCGGATTTGAACTTGTTGGAGGAGATGAGGGTGGTTCGGCGTTTGGCGCCGGATTTGGCGGCGGCGGATATATGGGAGATGGGGACGATGCGTGGGGCGCGGGCGATCCAAATGGAAGACCAGGTGGGATCGATCGAGACGGGGAAGTGGGCGGATTTTGTTTTGTTCGCGACTGAAAGCGGTGACCCGTTGGGAGAGATTCTGGATGCGGGGTTGGGGGTGAGGGAGACTTGGATTGGAGGGGAGATTCGGAGAGGGGAAGCTGGATGATGGTTCGTCGGCTGGAACAAGGAGCAATGACTTCGCATCGCGGTTTGTGCGAAATCCATTCGTTTGCTTGCTCGGGCAGGCATCGGGATAATGGGCGGCAGAAAGAGAGTGCAACAAACGAAAGCCAACCACGATCAACCTCTCGACTACGCGCGGCCATCAGAGCCAAATAACGAGCGTGCATTCAATGGAATGGTTGTTGGAGTTATCGCGGGGTGGTTCTCAGGGATTGCTTTTGCGATAGTCGCTTGCTCGGCTATGCACATCGAAAATTCGGTAGATTGGATTTTTACGAGCCTAATCCTCGCGATCATATCGGCGGCTGGCGGTGGATGGATCGGCCGTCAAATCAGACTTTCCCGGTGAAGCCAATTTCAAACTGAACCAGTATGCACCGAACGGTTCTGGTATCGTTTGAACAACCCTTTAGTTTTCCGACTGATCTTCTTCGCCGTAATGGTAATGCTCGCGTCCACATGAGAATCGCTGGATGAACGAAGGAGTCTTTTGATCCTCGCGATTCGGGGTCCAGTAACCTTCGCGAATCGCCCAATCCCAAGCGCCTTCGTCCAATGGATATTTCGTTAGGACGCCGCTTAGGCCATGAGCGTTGATCCACTTCTCGGCCTTTTCGCGAGTCGAGAAGACGCCAGACGGGAACGTGCCGCCGCCATTGAAAACCCAGACGTATGCGGTATCCGATTCGGCCATCCCCGAATCTTAACCGCTCTGTCGTGAGCGCGATATGACGCGAGGACGGAGGCACGCTGCTGGCATCGTTTAAACCAAGCGGGGCTTCATTCAGCGCGTCTTAACTTTCCAAATGCCGGCCAGTATTTGCGGCGGCGGCCGTTGGCAAACCTTACCACCTGTCCTTGCGGGAAGAAGCGAATTGACGAGCGTCAATTGCGGGCGGGTGACTTGGCGGCGCAGTTGCATTGGCAACGCGTTGAGCAGCTGCCTAAATGACCGTGCATGATTCGGCGCTGATCCGGCATCTTGGAAGGTGAAATCGGCATCGCGATGAGCCGGCGAGACGAGAATTGCAGCGCGCTGAGAAGCCGGGGTGGCGCGGAGTACCGCTCTACGCCCGGCGTGGGGGTCTCGCGGATCGAGAGGGTATGTTGAGTATGGGCGAGGCGCGCTGTGTCGGAGATGCGTGGTTCCGCACAGCCATTTAGTTGGTGAGAGGTTCGGGGTGTTTGCACATGGGGCATCCCAGCGCGCAAGGGATAAGATTGGGGGATGCGCCGCCGCGTCTTTAGTTTTGCATCGCTGCTGTCGCTGATATTGTGTGCGGCAACGGTGGTTGTATGGGAGTGGAGCTACTTCGGGCCCACTGTTGGCGAGCGAGTCTTGTATTTGACGCAGACAGTACGAATCATTTTGGAGCGTGGCGGGGATATTCGGATCACGATGTGGTCGCCGGTGCAAATTCGGGAGTTCACGTTTCCGCTGTGGCCGATTGCTTTGATTGCGATGTTCTTGCCAGCGTCACGATGCATACGGCGAGGGAAGCCGCGAATGGGTATTTGCGCTAACTGCGGCTATGACCTCACCAGCAACATCAGTGGCGTGTGCCCTGAATGTGGGACGGCGGTCGTATCAAGGCCTTGACCCGGAATGCGCTGGTTCTAGACTTTGACGCTCTATTGGTGGAAAGTCGACGGGAGCGTGGATGACGCGTTCAAATGGTAATGAGCGAACGATCATGGACGCGCTGCGTCTGCTTGAGGGGTGGGTGTGCATGCTTGGGGGTGTTGGGATACTTGTTTTCTCAAGTTTTTCTGAGTGGAAGGCGGCATCGACTGTGATTGGGATTGGGGCGTTACTCGTGATGCCGGTGTATTACCGCGAGCACCGGGAACGATTGCGGGCATGATGCGAGTATTCGGACGATTCACCGCCCATCAGATCCTTCGCTTCGCTCCAGGATGACAGTGGGTGAGTGCCTGTCGAGTCGAGGGCTTCGACTGGCCAGATTCAAATCGGGGATTCCAATGGCGAAACGGGGGAGGCTGACTACCAAAGTGCGTGGCCGCAGCCTTGTTTGGCTCGGGTGATTGTCCGGCGGATGGTTTCGTGGACTTCGAGGGGTTTGGGGACGGATTGCCAGACGGACCAGGGCCATTGGTCGGATTCGGGGATGATTTCGATGGAGGCGACGCGGCAGAGTTTTTCGTGGAAGCCGGCGACGAGGCGGGTGCGAGCGATTTTGCGGAGGGGGATGTCGTGGATCTGGGGGGTGAAGACGCCGGAGATTTTGACGATGCGGAGATCGGTGAGCAGGTAGAGCTTGCCGGCCCAGGTCATGATGGCGGCACCGGCGCGGAGGGCGATGAGCATCATGCCGACTTCGATACCGATATGGGTATGGTGCGGGAGCCAGAGGCCGGTGCTGATCATGACGATTAATGCCGCGGCAACGGCGGGCAGGGAATTGAACAGAATCGTCCAGAGGGAGGGCTTGAGGATCAGGAGGATGATTTCGCCATCGCGGAGGACATGGCGGGTGAGGAGCGTGGCAAGAGACGTGCTGACCGCGGGCGGGGCCGCGACGGGGGCGGCGGCCAAACCGGCTTCGGTGCCGTGAATGGAGCAGGACTCGACAGGCTCGGCCCCCCACCGCGAACGGCGCTGCCCGCGACGGCTTCGAGCGCGTCGCATGAGCCGCCAGCCTTTGAGTCGATCATTCATGGTTGCGCCTCAATGATGTCCGACTTGAGGGTAACAATATCCGGCAGATTTCGGTAGTAATTATCGAAATCCAGGCCATATCCGACCACAAATTTGTCGGGAATATCGAATCCTACGTAGTCGACCTGCACATCGCGCGTAATTGGGCGCTCTTTTCGGAGGAGGACGCAGGTTTTGACACTGGCAGCCCCCTGCTGGCGGAGGACGGATTGGACGAGCCGGAGGGTTTGGCCGGAGTCGAGGATGTCGTCGACGAGGACGACGCGGCGGCCATGCAGATCGCCGAGCTGCTGGGCGATGACCTGGGCTCCCTGGCTGGTGACGCTTTGGCCGGGATAGCTGCTGACGGAAACGACGCCGATCCGCATGGCGATGGGGATTTGGCGCATGAGATCGGCGCAGAAGATCATTGCGCCGGTGAGGATGGGGACGATGGTGACCTGTGCCGGGCGGTCGAGTTTGGGGATGGTGTGGTCTTCGGTGATGAGCCGGGCCAGCTCGGCGACGCGAGCGGCGATTTGCTGCTGGGAGATGAGGATGCGGTCGATGTCGCGGAGCATTTTGGCACAATGTAACGGAGCAACCAGCGACGTTGAAGCGACTCGCGCGAGTCAATTTTCGCATCCGCGTGTTTCGAATCGCTTCCCACAAGAGTGCCGCCTTAAAATCACAAAGATGTCGGTGCGAAACAGTATCTTATTGTATCTCCACTGTTCCAGGATCCGCTCAATTCAGAGCCGTGTGCCGGCTTCCTGGTACTCGACAACCTCGGCTGACTCGATGATGCCTGAACTATTGAAAAACATCAGTCCAATTGAGTTGGAATGACGCAACTTGAAGTAGAGGGTCATCGCCTGGAAATCCCCCTTCCAGTCCACGAGTTGCTGCCCGTCTAAAAATGCCGATACGCCATCGCCTCGCACTTTTACAAGCGATGTATGCAATTGGTGATCGGCGATCCAATGGTCGCTTTCGCGCGATGTGCTGTTCCTGTCTCCAGGCAAACCGTCGATGGCCTCGATGGCACGCAGGAGCATCTCCGCCGGAGCTACCAGGTGGGCGACGCGCGAGCGGTAGTCGGTGAACAGGTCGACCACCTCAAAACGATTGTGAAACCCGCCTACCATCCACGCAAATTGCTTTCCGCCGGCCGAACAGATTTGCTCGAACGCCTCATCACCGGTCGTTTTTAAGAAGACGACTCGATAGTCATATTCTTTGGGGGGAACGTACGCAAATTCAATTCGGCCTCCATCCATGATCAACTTGCCGTTGTCGAAGCTGCACGCACCTTCCAACCTATCGCGTTGGAGATTCACGAGTTTGAGGAGATCGACACGACGCTGAGGCGTTGAAGTCAACGCGCGTGCAGGCACGGGCCCTGGATTTCCCGCAATCGGCCTTGCTGGTCCTGGCCAGACTCGCACGGCCAAACCGACACCCACAACGGCTGATATGGATGCCGCGAGCGGAATCAGCCAGCCCGGCCACCTTGACGATTTCAGGTTTCCAGCGCTCTTGCCAACCTGGGCAGCTGTATTTCTTCCCAACAGATAATTGGCGATTTCTCGTTTGAGTTCCCCCGCAGTCTGATAGCGTTTCTGGCGTTCCTTCGATAGCGCCTTCAGCACGATCAATTCAATGGTTTCATTCACCGAAGTCGGATGAATACGCGGCGCGCGGAAATCGGGTTTGGCGTCATGCACTACATTGGCGATCACCTTGCTCGGGGGCGTCGGCTCGGCCGTCAGGATATTGTTCAGGACATCGCGGATGTTTCCGACGACGGCGTAGGGGAAGCGGCCGCCGGTGAGCATTTGATAGAGAATGACGCCGAGGCTGTAGACGTCGGTGCGGGCGTCGATTTTGTCTGGGTTGCCTTCGGCCTGTTCGGGGCTGCACCAGGGGAGGCTGCCCATGAATTCGCCGGTAACGCTGAGGGGTTGCTGGTCTCCGGCGACGAGGCCATCGAGGGCGGTTCGGGCGAGGCCGAAATCAAGGACGTGGGGTTCGCCGCGTTCATCGACGCGGATGTTGCCGGGCTTGAGATCGCGATGAATGATGCCCTTCTGGTGGGCGGCGTTCACGGCATCGCAGATTTTGAGGAACATGCGCAGCAGCTTGCTGGGATCGTCGGGGTCTTTCTGCTGGCGACGGAGCATGTATTGCCCCAGATCCATGCCCGCGATGTAGTTCATGACGATATAGCGGCTGCCATCAGCGGCGCGGCCGGTATCGATGATCGTGACGATGTTGGGGTGATTCAGCGCGGCCAGGACGTGCACTTCGCGATCAAAGCGCGCGAGCTTGCGATCATCGGCGAAGGGTCCATCGCGCAATACCTTCACGGCAACTTTGCGGCCCGTACTGAGCTGAGTGGCGACGTAGACGACGCCTTGGCCGCCGCGATTGAGTTCGCGGAGGATGGAGTAGCCCGGGACCCGGGAAACGTGGGCCGCCTCGACGGTTTGATCAGTGTCGGCTTCGACCGTGGCGGCCTGGCGGGCGGCTTCGATCCGGCGGAGCTTTTCCAGTTCCTGGCCGAGTTCGGGCATCAGTTGGAAATGGGCCTGGATGATGTTGTCATTGGCGACGTCGCGGCCGGCGGCGCGGGCGGCGCGCACGTCATCGATGAGGCGTGCGATCGCGGCGGCGCGTGAATCGGGTTGTTCGGCACTCGGCGGCATACTTGGTTGAAAGCCTTTTCAGCCCGGATTATTCACCGCGGAGGCGCGGAGGACGCAGAGAATTCAGAAGCAGTAAGAGCTTACATTCAATATCGTAAAGAAGTTTGTCGCGGACGTTGCGCAGCTCATACATTCGGTTCCTTTCTGCTTTCTCTGCGATCTCTGTGGCTCCGCGGTGAATCATGGATTTTCCGGGTTAGAGAGTTCGGAGGATTTCAGTTCCGCGGCATCAACACGCTATCCGAACTGAGCGACGCGGTCGGGGATACGCGGTTGAGTGATGAGGACGCAGTCAACGTCAGCCCTGCTATTTGATCAAAATGGGCATGCTTATGGGATTGCTGAACGTGAAGGATTCGCCTTTCTTGCAAATGCGAATGTACACGACCACTACCACATCTCTGGAATCTTTGATCTGGGCGAGTTCGGTCCAGCCGTTCTTAAGAAGTTTTTGCCGGTTGGTGACACGACCCCTCGCCCCCGGTCGGTCGAGCCAGGCAGGAAAACTGGCCACCATCACCGCTCCGTCCTGGGTGACGAGCAACGTGGAGTTTGGTTTGGTTTTACCGATCTGCCAGGACCGGCCTGACAAGCTGGGTGGAATGCCGCCCCATGTATCGAACCGCTTCAGGCGCTCGATCCATATAATTTTTCCACCTTCGACGAGCGGCTCCCAGGCAGTCCATTCTCCGTCGCCGGAGATTTCTCCGGCGCGGGCCGTTTTCAGAAGCGATTCGGGGCTGCCATTGGCCGGCACGTCGCCGGAGGTGGTGTTACTTTTGGCTACTGTGGCGCGGGCAGCGGCGGGGACCGAGTCGGGGGTTGGAGCATTCTTGTCCGGGGTGATGTTCCAGGCTTTGGCGGTTTCGGCGAGCTGCACGTCGAGTTCGGCGACGGCGGAGGCGAACAGGGCGAGGGACTCCTGCAATTTTCCGCGGAAGACGAGCTTGGAGTTGTCTTCCTTCGCCTTGTCGCGGTCCAAAGCATTGCGGTAATTGTCGACGACGATGGAACATTCCTCGGAGAGCTGTTTGCACAGCGTCTTGATCGCGTCGGTTTGCTTTTTGGTGTCGTCTTTGAGATCGGTGGCGAGCAAGCTGTCGGCCAGCGAGGCGCGAAGCGTTGCGTAGGCCGCCTTCATGCGCGGGCTCAGGTCGGCGAAGGTGGCATCCTGATCGGACTCGATCGAATCCAAACCATCGGAAGCGGCTTTGTCGGAGGTGCGGAGGAAGAGGATCAGGGGCCGGAGCAGTTCGGCGCGGGAATCGGACTTGGACGCGGACCTGAGCTTGAAACGGCACTGGGGTTCGTCGGCGATTTCGCGGTCCTTAACGCGCTCCCAGGCGAGCTGGGCCCAAAGACGGCTTTGATCGGCTTCGTGCTTCTGCCGGCGGGCGAGCAACGCGGCCTGGTCCTGGGCGAGCGAGGCGACCTGCTCCTTGGCGCGGGCGATCTGGTCGTTGTTTGCTTTGTAGATGTAGTTGAACTGGGTGGGCCGCTGGATGGGATGGTTTCCCTCCGTGACATGAATATCTGTGCGGCCGTTGCGTGATTCGGAATGATAGGTGCCTTCGGAATACGGAATATAGAAGCTGCGGGCGGTCTTGCCGTAGAAGTCCTGCCAGCCGACGGGCCCGCCGCCTTTGCGGTTCATGATGTCGTTGCCCTTTTGACTGGTATCGATACGGTCGTATGCGAGACCGACTTTGTAGCCGGTGCGGACGAGGGCGAGATTCAGGGCTTTGATGTTGGCTTCGGCATCGGAGAGCTGAAGGAGAAGGGATTGCTGGCGCTGGCTGAGCACCTCTTCGGTTTCAGGGGGTTTGGGGGGTGGATCGGCTGGGGCGGCCGGGGTTGCAGCCGGAACCGTCAACAAGCCAAGCATCAATGCCGCAATATTCCATCGTAAACGCATGCGTTCTCCTTGCTCGTGATACCTACAAAGCCGTCCTTGCCCCGTGAGGCTCACGGCAATTCCAGAATCTCGATGTTTCGGTAACTGATAGTACCGATATGCTTCTGAATGCCGACGTGTCCTCTCAATCGGTTCAGACCCGGCACTGTTCCGTCAGACAGGGTCGCGCCTTGAGCAACCGCCTGGTCGCAGATCTGCGTCCCGTTGATCGAGGCCTTAATCCGGTGCCCGCGCACCTCAATTTCCAGCTGGTTCCAAGACCCGGTCGGCCTTACTGGGGCGGCGCGTTGCGGGCGAACAAACATGCGATCGATGATCCAATGCATGGTGCCTGTTTCTTCGCCGCGATCGTTCGCCTTTTCTTTAAGCTTTAACTGGGGATGGTCAAACATTCGTTGGCCGTTGGCTTGCGGAACGAACTCGCCGGTGCTTGCGCGCACCGCAATCGCACCTCCGGACCCGCGTTCGAATTTGAACTCCAAATGGAGCGAGAAGTTGGAATACTCTTTTTGCGTGAGAAGGTAGCTTCTGGTTCTGTCGTTCGAACCGGCGGCAACGATAGCACCTCCCTCAACACGAAAGTTTTGCTCGTCTCCGCCGTCAACGAACCAGCCGGTAAGGTCTTTGCCGTTGAAGAGATCTGTCCATCGTTCTGTCGACGCGGGCGGCGGCTGGACTGGCGCAGCAATTGCCTCAGGTTGTTTGGCGGACTCGGCGCTTCTGGAAATGACCGGGCTTGCCGGGGAGAGCATTCGGCCTGTGCCGCTGACTTCGACAACCTGCGCTGATTCGATACGGATGCCGCTCAGCCGGCCGTAGAAACCGAGCGTGTCAGTGCGGCGAAGGGCCATTTCCGGGGAAACGTCCCAGTTGCGGAAATCGGTCTCGACTTTGCAAATGAGTTTATTGTCGACGTAGCCTTCGATTCGGCCATTCCGCACTTTCACCTCGGAGACGTGCGGCCCGGCGTCGGGAAGGCTGAATGGGGTGGCTGTCTCGTTGGCATTTGCCAGGCGTCCATCGATTCGATCGAAGCCGCACAATGAATTTCCCCAGCCGGCGACTTCCCAGCCGTATCTGTGGCCCGAGGCGCATCCGGTCAAAACCATGCCTCGCTGGCCCTCGGTTCGGACGAAGCGGACGATATAGTCGTACTCGTCGGGAGGCACGTAGGGGAATTCAATCCGAGTGTTTTCGGCGGGCGAGCAGAGCAGCGCGCCGGAACCGGCTTCCCGTTTCCATTCGCCGGCGACAGCATCGCGAGCGGGGTCCACCATTTTGAGCAAATCGATGGACCTGGGCGTCGCGGGAGTGGGGACGAGGGGCATCGACTTGTGTAAATCGGCCGGGGCCGGTGCGGGAGCCACCAGTTGAGTTGACGGCGCGAGTTTAGGTGGCGCAGTGATCGCGGCACTGGGTGGCGAAATCGCCACGGTCTGCCCGGCGGGCGTGGGATCGGTTTGCAGGACCCGTGCCCAAAGCGTTTTGATATCGGCGCGGTGTCTGTAGCCCACAATCGCCACAAAACCGAAGAGGGCGAGGATCACAGCGCGGCGCGACCACAATTTGATCCAATGCTGCATGACGCGGCGCGGCGGCAGAAGGAACTCTATCGCCGCTGCCACAAACGAGCCGCCTTTTGCCGCCAGAGACTTGGCGAGGCGCGACGCCTTCTTGATCCACGGCGGCAACGACGGCTCGACTTGTTCGGTCTCGGGCGCCTGCGGCTGGCGGCCGAGGAGGTAATTGGTGATGTCGCGTTTGAACTCGCCGGCGTTCTGATACCGTTCGTGGCGTTGTTTGGAGAGGGCCTTGAGCACGATTCGTTCGATGGTCTGGTTTACCGCCGTGGGATGAACGCGTGGGACGCGGCTATCGGCCTGGGCCTTGCGCGCCGCGGCGGCGATCACCTTGCTGGGCGGAGTTGGGGCGGCGGTGAGGATGTTGTTCAACACGTCGCGGATGTTCCCCGCCACCGCATACGGGAACTGGCCGCCGGTCAGCACCTGGTAAAGGATGACGCCCAGGCTGTAGACATCGGTGCGAGCGTCGATTTTGTCGGGATCGCCCTCGGCCTGCTCGGGGCTGCACCAGGGGAGGCTGCCCATGAATTCGCCGGTGATGCTGAGGGGTTTTTCGTCTGCGACGAGCGGATTTAGAGCGGCGCGCGCCAGTCCAAAATCCAGGACATGGGGCTCGCCCCGCTCATCAACGCGGATATTTCCCGGCTTGAGATCGCGATGCACGATCCCTTGTTGATGGGCGGCGTTCACGGCATCGCAGATCTTGAGGAACATCCGCAGGAGCTTACTGGGGTCGTCGGGGTCTTTCTGCTGGCGGCGGAGCATGTACTTGCCCAGGTCCATCCCGGCGATGTAATTCATGACGATGTACCGGCTGCCATCGGCCGCCTGGCCGGTGTCGATGATCGTCACGATGTTGGGATGGTTCAGGGCGGCGAGCACTTGAACCTCGCGCTGGAACCGGGCGAGCTTTCGCTCGTCGGCGAGCGGTCCTTCGCGGAGGACTTTCAGGGCGACCTTGCGGCCGGTGCTCAATTGAGTGGCGAGGTAGACGACGCCCTGGCCGCCGCGGTTCAGCTCTTGAAGAATCGAGTAGCCGGGGACGCGGGACACGCGCGGCGGCGACTCGACGGTTCGGTCGGCGGAGGCTTCGGTTGCCCTACGGCGGGCGGCTTCGATCCGGCGAAGTTTTTCCAATTCCTGGCCGAGTTCGGGCATCAATTGGGGATGGGCCTGGATGATGTTGTCGTTTGCGACGTCGCGCCCGGCCGCGCGGGCGGCGCGCACGTCTTCGATGAGGCGTGCGATCGCGGCGGCGCGTGACGATGATGATTCGGAACCCGATTCCATTGTGCCTTTTGCCCTTCAACAGCATGAACAACAACGCGCCGGAAGCGTCACGCACCGGCGGAAAACTCGTTGCCGACTGCCGCCCGTAACTCTCTTACAGCCCGGTGGATAAGCATTTTGACGGCACCGAGATTTTTTCCGGTTCGCTCGGCAACCTCCTGAATACTGAGGCCGTGGCCGTATCGAAGTTCGATGGCCTGGCGTCTTGCGGGCTCGAGGCCGGCAAGCGCGGTGTTGATGGCGACGAAGGCCTCTTTTCTACGGACGATGCGGCTGGGGGTGGATTGATCGGCGGCGAGGAGATTTAGAATTGAGCTGGCCGTGGCATTGGGATCATTTGAGGCAATCGCTTTGACGCCGGTTCGACCGCCACCCCGTTTGAGGGCGTTTCGGACTTTGATGAGGTTGAGGTATCGGGTGCGCGCGATTGTTTTGAGCCACGCGAAAAAAGCCGTGCTCCCTCGCGCCTCGATATGGGTAGCCTGGCGAAATGCCTGAATGAGCGTTTCCTGAAGGACATCTTCGGAGGTGATTCCCGCGGCTGGACTTCGGCATAACGAATTCTTAATGAACAAGAAGAGAGGATCGTGAAAATGGAGGAGCAGCGATTCGAGGGCCGCGCGGTTTCCGGCGGCGGCGTCACTGACCAGGTTGTCGACCCCATTTTGCGCGTGCAAATGTCACTCCCGCCGCAATGTGACTTGCCATCATAACGCAGCATGTTCGTACAACGCCAGAAATGTGTGCGCACCCCCTTGGCTGCAAGCCCAGACGCGTCGGGGAAGGATGAAAAACGATTTGTCTTGGAGCAACTTGAGTTACGGAAGTTGCGACCGGCCCATGAGGATGGGAGATGAGGATACGACCAATGTCGCGGAGCATTGGGTTTAGCCGTTCAACATTTTGATGAGATTTGCAACCAGGCTCGCAATCTGTGGAATGCGAGTCAAGGAGTCGACAATGGCGGCGATAAGATTGCGATCGGGTTCCGGCTTTTCAAGTTGAAGGCGCAGGAGATTTAGTAACGTATTGGCTTCCAGTTGGCGAGCGCTTCCGAGCGACGTGTCGGATCGCAAGCGGTTTTCGATCTCGTCGATCAGGCTGAACACGGATGCACGCTCTTGCCTGGGGGTAGAGGGCGAATTTGCGGTGGCCTGAGTATGCCCAGCGGCGACCTGATTGTTGTCGCCGATCACAGTGACGTTGAAAAAATTGCCGGGATGATCCGATACATCCCTGGTGATGCCGCGCCCCTCCTCGACATATAGTCTTCCTTCACCGGTCAGCTGAGCCTGAATACCGCCATATGTAAAAATACATTCGGCCAATCCGCGTGTTTGAAGAACTTTCGCGGCGTCAAACACCCAGCCCGATGGAACCGATTCCCGAATCTGCCGTGCGATTGCGTTTAAATCAAAAAAGCGATCACCTTCCTGAAGATCGAGCTCGTAGAGGCGCACTACCAATAAATCGATGAACTGCGAAAATCGTAATGCGGTTGCAGGCATCTTACCTCACAGTCAAAAACGCAACTCGACGCGTTTGTCCAAGGTGCGTTCGAGAAATACAACCTCGTTGAACATTCCGAAAACTCCGGTCCTGCCCAAGAGGGCGTAACCGAGTTTGATATCGTCAACAAACACAACCGACGCCTTAAGTCTATGGTCGTGCAGGCGAAGATGACAATCGATCACTCGCCCAATCGTGGCGGAGCCACCAAAAGTGACCATGAAATCCCGGCCGCGAGATAGATCGATTCCTGCGTCAGCCGCGCTGCTTTTTAGGAAAAATGGATGAGTCGCGCCACTGTCAATCGCCGCAATCACGGGGACTGTACGCGCGGGCCCGACTAATCCGACGGTGCACAATGGCAAAGACTCCAAGCCCCATGGCCGGCTTTGCATCCGATATGGAAAGCTAAGTCTGGGCATTCGTCCCCCGATTAAGTTCAGAACAACTTCAGATAGGGAAGTTGTGACCTTCCCATGAGATACTGATCGACGCCGTGGGCGGCGCAGCGGCCTTCGCTGATGGCCCAGACGATGAGGGATTGGCCGCGGCGCATGTCACCGGCGGAGAAGACGCCGGGGAGGCTGGTCATGTAGTTGTCGTCGACGATGACGTTGCCGCGGGGATCGAGCTTGAGACCGAGCTGCTGGATGGGGCCGGGATGCTCGGGGTGAATGAAGCCGAGGGCGAGAAGGCAGAGGTCGCAATCGAGGGTGAATTCTGAGCCGGGAACTTCCTTCATGGCGTAGCGGCCATCGGCGCCTTTGTTCCATTCGAGGCGAACGGCGTCGAGTTTATTCACGACGCCGTTTTCACCGGAGAAGCTCTTGGTATTGATGCTGAAATCGCGGACATCGCCGCCGTAGCCGAAGGCGGCTTCTTCGTGGGCGGAGCTGGTGCGGTAGATCATGGGCCAGTTGGGCCAGGGCATGTCGTCGTTGCGGGCTTCGGGGGGTCGGGGAAGAAGTTCGAACTGTTTGATGGACTTGGCGCCCTGGCGCTGGGCGGTACCGAGGCAGTCGGCACCGGTGTCGCCACCGCCGAGGATGATGACGTTTTTATCCTTGGCGCTGATGAATTCATGGTCGGCGATGGTGTCGCCGAGGTTCCGCTTGTTTTGGAGCGGGAGGTAATCCATCGCTTTGAAGATGCCGTTGAGTTCACGGCCGGGCACCTTGAGATCGCGCGCTTCGGTTGCGCCGCCGCATAGGACGATGGCGTCGAAATCGCGGCGGAGGTCTTCGATCTTGATATCCTGGCCGACGTTGGAGTTGGTTTTGAAGGTGATGCCTTCTTCTTCCATGAGCTTGACGCGGCGCTCGACGACTTTCTTTTCGAGCTTGAAGTTTGGGATGCCGTACATGAGCAGGCCACCGATGCGATCGGCGCGCTCGAAAACGGTGACGAGATGGCCGGCTTTGTTGAGCTGTGCGGCGGCGGCCAATCCAGCCGGGCCGGAGCCGACGACGGCGACCTTTTTCCCGGTGCGCTTCTCAGGGGGATGCGGTTTGACCCAGCCTTCGGCGAAGGCGCGATCGATGATGTTCTGTTCGATGAGTTTGATTGTGACGGGCTTCTCATTGATGCCCAGGACGCAGGCTTCCTCGCAGGGGGCGGGGCAAACGCGGCCGGTGAATTCGGGGAAGTTGTTGGTCTTGAACAACATCGCCAGGGCATCGTGCCAGCGGTTTTTGTAAACCAGATCGTTCCACTCGGGGATGATGTTGCCAAGGGGGCAGCCGTTGTTGCAGAAGGGGATGCCGCAGTCCATGCAGCGAGCGCCCTGGGCGCGGAGCTTGTCTTCTGGGAAGTCGTGGTAGACCTCTTCCCAGTCGAGGATGCGCAGCTCGATTGGCCGTCGCTTGGGCAACTCGCGGGTGATCTCTTTGAAACCGGTGGGCTTACCCATTGATAAGAACTTCCAAAAAGGACTGTAATTTCAGCCGTTCAACCTTTACGAGCGGCGGCCATTTCCTCGGGAGTCAGAGTCAAAATCGCGGCAACCTTCAATTGATCGACTTGCTCAAGCTGTGTGCGGAGAACCTTCCAAACCTCGTGCTGGCGCTCGATCTGCTCGCGGCCCTCGAATCCGCTCCAGATCAAAAAGCCAGAGACACGATCACTGCCCCGGCGCTCGAGGTCCACCTCGCCGCCGGGGAACTGCTGTTGCAGCACCTGTGCTATTCTCTGAATGAACTGTTCCATCGCGCGTCTCCGATCGACACCAGAAGGCTTGCCGCATTCACCGTTCGACGGACAATCTCTTTGACGAAATCACCTTTGATGCCGGCGTAAAGTCTTTGCTTCGTCCACCTCTTCCGCAGCGCCGCGGCGGAGAGGAAACGATGATCATTCGACCAGCAGGCCACGACGTCACCCAAAGCGGCGGTCACATTCTCAACTTGACTCGGCGGCACGGTATCGGCGAAACCGGCCAACTGATAGAGCTTGCTGAGTTCGTGCCGCGAATCGAATTCCGGATCAATCATATGTCGATAGGCGCGCAACATACATTCCGCGGCCAATCCCGCCACATAATTGGAAAGAACGAACCGACTCATGTCATACAACTCGATCGCCACGCCAACGTGCTCAATTGCCGCATTGCGATAGATCTCTGCACGGGCTTTTTGCTCGGTGGTCGGCATGCGACAATTACACCGACGCGGACTGGCGCTTGGACAGCGCGGCGGCTCTTGCTTCGATTTCGGTTTTATGCTCAAGCACACGGCGGTAATCGTTGGGCATGACCTTGACGAAGTAGCGCAATTCGCTGGCCCAATCGTCGAGGATGGCTTTGGCGACGGTGCTGCCGGTGTACTTCACGTGGTTTTCGAGCATGTAACGGAGGGTATCAACATCCTCCTGCTGGTCGGGGATTTCGAGGCTGACCATATCCATGTTGCAGAGCCGGGGGAACTGGCCGGAGTCGTCGTAGACGTAGGCGACGCCGCCGCTCATGCCGGCGGCGAAGTTTCGGCCGGTCTGGCCGATGACGACGACGCGTCCGCCGGTCATGTATTCGCAACCATGATCGCCGCAGCCTTCGACGACGGCTTTCGCGCCGGAGTTGCGGACGGCGAAGCGTTCTCCGACAACGCCGCGAAGGTAGATCTCGCCATCGATTGCGCCATAGGCGATGGTGTTGCCGGCGATAATGTTTTCGTTGGCCTTGTAGGAGGCATTGGCGGGCGGGAAGACCGCGATTTTGCCGCCGCTCAGACCCTTGCCGACGTAGTCGTTGGCATCGCCTTCGAGCAGGAGGGTGACACCTTTGGACAGGAAGCAGCCGAAGCTCTGACCGGCTGAGCCGTTGAACTTGAAGGTGATCGTGTCATCGGGGAGGCCGGTTTGACCATACTTCTTGGCGATTTCGCCTGAGAGCGTGGTGCCGACCGTACGGCTGGTGTTTTTAATCCAGAATTCCGCTTTTACTGGCGTGCCGTTCTCCAAGGCAGGCTTTGCGGCTTTTATCAGCTCGCGATTGTCGAGGGAATTCTGGAGGCCGTGATCCTGCTTCTGAATGTTATAGATCGCGGCATTGCGGCCATTGTCGGGGCGGTGAAGGATTGGGGAGAGGTCGAGGTAGCGGGCCTTCCAGTGGCTGGACACATCGGCAAACTCCAGCATATCGGCGCGGCCAACCATCTCCTCAACCTTGCGGAAGCCCAACTGGGCCATATATTCGCGCAGCTCTTCGGCGACGAAGAACATGAAGTTGACCACATGCTCGGGTTTGCCGGCGAATTTCTTGCGAAGGTCGGGGTCCTGCGTGGCGATGCCGACGGGGCAGGTATTCAGGTGGCAGACGCGCATCATGATGCAGCCGGAGGCGATGAGCGGAGCGGTTGAGAAGCCGAATTCTTCAGCGCCCAGCAGTGCGGCGATCATGACGTCGCGACCGGTTTTGATCTGGCCATCGGCCTGAAGGACGATTCGGCCGCGAAGATCGTTCAGCACGAGGGTTTGCTGGGTCTCGGCCAGGCCAAGCTCCCAAGGGAGGCCGGCGTGCTTGATCGAGGTCAGGGGGGAAGCGCCGGTGCCACCGCCATCGCCGCTGATGAGAATGTGATCGGCTTTGGCTTTCGCGACACCCGCGGCCACCGTGCCGACGCCCACTTCGCTTACCAGCTTCACCGAGACACGCGCAGTCGGGTTGACGTTTTTCAGATCGTGAATCAGCTGGGCGAGATCTTCGATGGAATAAATGTCATGGTGCGGAGGCGGAGAGATCAGCCCGACGCCGGGGGTCGAATGGCGGACTTTGCCGATGTATTCGTCGACTTTGTGACCGGGCAACTGCCCGCCTTCTCCGGGCTTGGCACCTTGCGCCATCTTGATCTGAAGCTCATCGGCATTGACGAGATATTCGGTAGTGACGCCGAAGCGGGCGGAGGCCACCTGCTTGATGGCGCTGCGGCGCAGATCGCCATTGGCATCTCGCTTGAAGCGGTCGGGATCCTCGCCGCCTTCTCCTGTGTTGCTCTTGCCGCCAATGCGATTCATGGCGATGGCAAGGCTTTCGTGGGCTTCCTTGCTGATGGAGCCGAACGACATGGCGCCGGTGACAAAACGCTTGACGATGTCCTTGGCCGGCTCGACTTCTTCGAGCGGGACGGGGGTGCCCTTTTTGAAGTTCAGCAGGCCGCGAATGGTACAGCGATGACTCGCCTCGTCGTTGACAATCTTGGTGTATTCGCGGAACGTCGGCATGCCGGTGATGCGGACGGCTTGCTGGAGCTTGGCGACGGAATCGGGGTTCCACATGTGGTATTCCCCGTCGCGCCGCCACTGGTAGAAGCCACCGTTATCGAGGACTTCGCCGTTGACTTGGATTGGCGGATAGCCGTGACGATGGCGCTCGATGCTCTCGCGAGCGATCACGTCCAGGCCGATGCCGTTGATGCGGGAGGCGGTGTTGGTGAAATACTTATCGATGACCTGCTTGCTGATGCCGACGGCTTCGAAAATCTGAGCGCCGCGGTAACTCTGGATGGTGCTGATGCCCATCTTCGACGCGACTTTGATCAGACCCTTGTTCAGGGCATTGATGTAATTCTTCTTGGCGTGATCCAGCGTGAGATCGGGCGGAAGCAGCTTCTCGCGGTGCATGTCGGCGATGGTTTCGAAGGCGACGTACGGATTGATTGCACCGGCGCCGTAGCCGATCAGCAGACAGAAATGATGGATCTCGCGGGCTTCGCCTGTTTCGATGACCAGGCCGGCCTGGGTGCGGGTGCCCTCGCGAATCAGATGATGGTGAACGGCCGACGTGGCCAGCAGGCTTGGGATCGGGGCGTGATCCCGATCGACGCCGCGATCTGAAAGAATCAGGATCGACGCGCCCTCGTTGACCGCCTTGGCCGCTTCCTGACAGAGCGTTGCGATGGCCTTATCGAGCCCGGCCTCGCCATCAGCCACATCAAAGACCATGGGCAAGGTTACTGATCGCAACGTGCCTACAGATAACTCGCGCAGCTTTGCCAGATCCGTATTGCTGAGGATTGGCGTCGTCAGCTTGACCAGATGGCACGCCTTGGGCGATTCGTCGATCAGGTTGCCCTCGTGGCCCAGATAGGTGTAGAGGGACGTTACCAATTCCTCGAAGTTGGCATCGAGGGGCGGGTTGGTCACCTGAGCAAAGAGCTGCTTGAAGTAGTTGTAAAGAAGCTGCGGCTTATCCGAGAGGCACGCGAGCGGCGTGTCGGTGCCCATCGAACCGAGGCCTTCCACTCCGGTCACTACCATTGGAGTAAGAAGGATCTTGATATCTTCGTTCGAGTAGCCGAACGCGTGCTGGCGGACCAGGAGTGTGCCGTGATCGGGCTGATGAACGTAGCTGGGGGTTGGGAGCTTATCGAGATCAATGAGATTGTCTTCGAGCCAGCGCCGCCAGGGGCGCTTGTCCACGAGCTCGGATTTAATCTCGCGATCATCGACGATGCGGCCCTGCTTCATGTCGATAAGGAAGATCTTGCCGGGCTGAAGGCGCCACTTTTTGCGGACGCGGTCGGCCGGCACTGGAAGCACGCCGACTTCGCTGGCCATGATGACCAGATCGTCCTTAGTGACGTAGTAGCGGCTGGGTCGAAGGCCATTTCGATCGAGGACCGCGCCGATCTGCTCGCCATTGGTGAATGCGATGGAAGCCGGGCCGTCCCACGGCTCCATGAGGCAGGCGTGATATTCGTAGAAGGCCTTGAGATCCGGGTCCATCAGCTCATGCTTTTGCCAGGCTTCGGGGATCAGCATGAGGATTGAGTGGGCCATCGACCGGCCATTGTTGGCCAGGAATTGAAGGGCGTTGTCGAGGGTTGCCGAGTCGCTGCCGGATTCGGTCAGGATCGGGAACATCTTTTTCAGTTCATTGCCATAGACATCAGATTGAAGAGAACCGGTGCGGGCGCGCATCCAGTTGCGGTTGCCGCGAAGGGTATTGATCTCACCATTATGGGCCAGAAACCGGAACGGGTGGGCAAGGCGCCACGATGGGAAGGTATTGGTCGAGAAGCGTGAGTGAACCATCGCCAGGGGGCTGACGAGTTCGGGATCGCGCAGATCGGGGAAATACTGGCGGAGCTGGTCGGCGGTCAGCATTCCCTTGTAGACCAGGCGGTTGATCGAGAGGGAACAGAGGTAGAAATCCTCGCGCGCCTGAGCGGGGAGCTCGCCAAACTCGATGAAGTTTTCGCCCACCTGGCGCACCAGGTAAAGCCGGCGTTCGAACTCCGCCTGGCTCATGAAGGTGTTACCCATGCCGACGAACACCTGGCGGATTTTGGGTTCGGAGCGTTTGGGGGTTGGGCCGATGCTTGAGCCATCGACCGGGACATCACGCCAGCCGATGATGCGCAGGCCGTAAGTGGTGGCAACTTTCTCAAATTCGCGTTCAGTGGCCTGGCGGAGGGCGGCGTCCTGGGACAAAAACACCATTCCCACGCCGTAATCGCCCGCGGGGGGAAGCGCGTAACCTAATTCCTTACATTTGCCTCGAAGAAACGCATCCGGTGTTTTGACAAGAATGCCCGCCCCGTCGCCGCTGTTTTCCTCGCAACCGCAGGCGCCGCGATGGTTCATGTTTTCGAGCATCTGGAGCGCATCGGAAACAATCGCGTGCGACGCCTTCCCCTTCATGTGACAAATGAACCCAACGCCGCAGGCGTCATGTTCGAAGCGCGGATCGTACAGTCCCTGTGGGGTCGGTAAACCGTTCATCGTAATATCGCTTCCCGGAGCGGCGCGTAGGGGTTCCCAGCTAAAGCTTTGGATTGTAGCGGCTTCGTTCACGGTGACAACTCGCTGGGACGGCTGCTACAAAATCAAACTTCGCTTGCGGGGTAAACAGCCATTGGGGCCAGGCCAACGGAGCTGTTTTCCGCAAAAGAGGGTCAGCTGAATGTTCTGGAGTTCGCTCCGAATTCAAATTGTAGGCGCGTGCTGATCGTTCGAGCCAGTGACACCCATCTGGACTCGGATCACCTGAGGGCGTTATATGACCGTCATGTCCCTCACACAATCGCCCTATTCGCGGCTTATCACGGAACTGAAAGAAATCGCGTTGCTTGGCTCGGTCTCTGCCCTGCTGGATTGGGACGAACGGACGCAGTTGCCGCCCAAGGGCGCTGAGAATCGTGCCGCGCAGGCGTCATTACTCGCCCGGATGATTCATGAACGAGTCACCGCCAAGCGGATCGGAGACCTGTTGGGCGAGGCCGGGGCGGGCGCGGAGGCCGATTCGGATGCGGCGGTGAACATTCGCGAAACGCGGCGGCGGTATGACAGGGCGTGCAAGGTGCCGGCATCGCTGGTGGAGGAGCAGACGCGGGTGGCGGTGCTGGCTCAGCAGGCGTGGGGCGAAGCCCGTGCGAAAAATGATTATCCCGCGTTCCGCCCGTGGTTGGAGAAGATTCTGGATCTGAAGCGGCAGGAGGCGGATTGCGTTGGATACGCGGCAGAGCGTTATGACGCGCTGCTCGACGAATTTGAGCCGGGCGAAACGGCGGCTAATGTGCGCCAAACCTTTGAGCAGCTTCGGCAGGCACTGGTTCCGCTCTTGGGAAAGATCGTGGATTCGGGGCGGAAGGCGCCGCTGGAAATCCTCGAGCGTCGGTATCCGCCTGAGACGCAGGCGGCGCTTGCGCGTCGGGCGGCCGAAGCGGTGGGGTTTGATTTTGAGGCGGGCCGGCTCGACGTCAGCCTCCATCCGTTCTGCACGGGTCTTGGGGCGGGCGATACGCGGATGACCACGCGATACGATGCCAATTATTTTGGGGACGCGTTTTTCGGGGTTCTGCACGAGACGGGGCATGGACTTTACGATCAGGGGCTGCCCAAGGAGCACGAGGGCACTCCGCTGGCGGAGGCGACTTCGCTGGGGATTCATGAATCGCAGTCGCGCATGTGGGAGAATTTTGTGGGGCGGAGCCGATCCTTCTGGGCTCATTTTCTTCCGATGACCCGCGAGGCGTTTCCTGAGGCACTGCGCGGGGTGACGGATGATCAGTGGTACTTTGCGGTGAATGACATCCGTCCTTCGTTGATCCGGACCGAGGCGGATGAAGCCACATACAACCTGCACGTGCTGCTTCGATTCGAACTGGAGCAGGCCCTGTTGGATGATCAACTGAAGCCGGCGGATCTGCCGGAGGCGTGGAATCAGAAGATGCGGCAGTATATGGGGATTGTGCCGCCGGACGATGCGCGGGGTTGCCTTCAGGACATTCACTGGAGCAGCGGGGCCATCGGGTATTTCCCGACGTATACGCTGGGCAATCTGTACGCGGCCCAGTTTTTTGAGAAGGCGTCGGCGGAGTTGGGGGACATCGATGCTCAGTTTGCCGGTGGAGATTTTGCACCGTTACTGGCGTGGCTTGGGAAAAATATCCATCGGCATGGAAAGCGGTATCGGGCGAGGGAGTTGGTGCAGCGGATTACCGGGGAGGGGTTGTCGAGTGCGCCGTTGATGCGCCACCTGGAGCGCAAGGCAAAATTGTATGTCGATTAGCGGTTAGGATTTCAGGGCATACGGAGGAGTGCCCTGGCGGCGGGATGGGTGAATGTGAATACAAAAACGCCAGGGGCGATGCCGATTAACAAAGCGACCGCTCCCAGCACGGCAAGGATCGTGATTTCGACAGGCGCGAGGCGCGTGACTTGCCCTTGCGAGATTTGACTCTTTGCCAGAAACGCTTTTCGAATGACTCGCGCCGTTGCTGCGCCGGTGGCCAACACGCCGAAGGACGATGCGACCGCCAAACCGTATCCCGGGCCGGGCAGCGCGAGGCCGCCGAGCCGAAGGGCCATTCCGGATCGCGCGGCTTCAAAACTGGCCAGGGTGATGACCAACTGCCCAAACATGAGGGGCACTGTGAGCCAGGCTACGCAGGCGATTGCGACAAAGGTTGTCCAATAGGGCCCACGTTCGCCGGTGGATTGGGTCGTTATGTTGCCGGACAGCAATAGCAGCATGGCGCCGACAAATCCCTGGCCGAGCAGCAGCATGATGGTTCCGTCCAATGCGCTGGGGGTTCGCACGGTGATTCCAAATAAGGCGAAGGCCATCATCGAGGCGATCGAGTATCCGACAAAGTCACGGAAATCTTCGCTCGCCATGGCGCACAACGCTGAGTAAAGCACGCCGGCTACGCCTAAAACCGAGAACGCGCCCCATACGGCGGCAGAAGCGTGCGGCATCATGGGCGAGACGACGCGGATCAATGCGTATGCGCCGGTCATTGGAATGACAGTCGCGATAATGAGGGATGAGGATGTCGATCCAGTGGACAGGGTCGTCGTAAGCCACGAGTGCAACGGCGGTGCGCCCATTCGAACCAGGAAGCCCAGGGTCATCACGATGAAGACCCACCGCGGGATTGAACCATCCCGGGCGGCGAATTCGGCAAGGCGGATGAGATCAAACGTCCCACTCTTCAATCTCAATCCGACGACCGCGACCGCGGTGCAAGCCAAACCGATTGCGAGATAGCGCGCCAGCCAGCGCGAGATCTTCGGTTCGTCCCCCCCGTCCCCCCCTACCCGAATCAAGGCGTAAACCGCCGCCGACGAAAGCGCAAGAACGCCCAAAAGCAGAAGTAAGTCGAAGCAAACGTATGTAGAGAGTGAGGCGAATTCGAGGATTAACAAGATCGAAAAGTAGCCGGCTGCTTTTGAAGCGTCGTGCCAGGAGGCGAGGACCATCATCGAGAACATCAATGTCGTGAACACCAGAAACGGAAACGACAGGCCGTCGATTGCGACGTAATACTCAGCACCACCCGCCAAAGGCGCTTTGAGAGGCAGCTTGACTGAGCCATGAGGCTCCTGGTCATAAACGCGAACTTGTCGCCAACGAAACGGCACGAGGATCAGCAGCGATACGGCGCAGGCAGTCAGAGTCGTTGCAAGTGCGACGCGTCGAATCACCACGACCCTTCGGCGGAGAAACCACAGGGCGGCGGCCCCCGCGAGCGGGACGAGCAGGAGAATGGTCAGGATCCATTGACTGAGAAATCTCATCGACGCATTCCCATCACACGCGCATCAGCACCCTTGCCAAAGCCTGAACAACGTTCCGATCAACCCACGCCATGAGCCCCGCCAGCCCAACAACCAGCGTGACGAAAAGCGCTTCGTATAATTCATCGAAATACATCCGATTGCGCAGCCAATGGTGCAGCCAGCTTATGGGCGGAACGGCCCTGAGTCTCTGGGCAAGCGGCGGGTTTGGAAGGTAGAGCAATGCGCCAATAGACAATCCAAGGGCCAGGGCAATCACCAGCCCGCGATCGGCGAGTATCGCCCCGCGGGTAAGGGCGGCCTGGAGCGCCGGCTGGGACGTTGGCGCAAGATCAGAAGTTTCGTCGGGCGGGGAATCGTCGGGCACGGTTTCGGCGATAGGCAATGCTGCGGAAAAGAGCGCCGCTGCCGCGGGTTGCCTGGAGGGGTACCACGCCTGGGCGAGTCGTCGGGCGCCTTCGCGCGCTTCGATGATGGAGGAGTCGATAATTTCTCCGACGCCGAGCCACCCGCCGGCCAGAATTGTCATGATGGCCAGCACAGCCATGGGCCATAATAATGTGGGGGCTTCGCGCGCATGATTGTAGAGTCTGCGGTCGCGCGGGCGACCGCCAAAAATAAGCATCCACCAGCGGGTCATTGCAATGGCATTCAACCCGGTTGCGACCACGGGAAGCAGGAAGAATGCCCAGTAGGCTTTGCTTCGCGGAGCATTCGTGGCCATTGTTGCGAAGGCGGCGGCGTGCTTGAAGATCATTCCGCGGCTGTAATATCCGCTTAAGCCGACCCCGACGGATCCCGCGCCACACGCCGCGAGCAAGCCGATTGCCGCGACGACCGCTGTTATGGGCATCTTTCGAACGAGCCCGCCGAGTTTTTCCAATTCCGTTTCGCCCCGCGCCGCACGAATGACCGCGCCGGCGGCGAGAAAAAGAAGTAGTTGAAAGTAACAAAATGAAACAAGATGAAACATTGCCCCCGACCAGCTTCCAATGCCCAGTGCAACTACGATGAGCCCCATCTGTGCGGTCGAGAGCCATGCCAGGACCTGCTTTATCCCAGGCTGGGCCAAGGCAATCAGCGAGGCCATCGACAGCGTGGTAAGCCCGACAATTCCAATTAGCAGGCGGGCGGATGGCGTCAATATCGGAAACAGGCGAGCCATCAAGAATGCCCCGCCAACGGTTTGCAGCAGGGCGAACACCATCCCCCCGGCGGGCGCAACGCCCTCGGACGCATCGGCTGTCCAGACGTGCAGGGGAAATTGGGCGCAGCGACTGGCGGCTCCGAAAAACAACGCCACGCCGGCCAACGTCAGCGCAGTGGTCGGTAGGGTCGATCCATCGGATAAAATGCCCGAAAAGGCTTGAGTGCCGTCGCCGGCCAACAACCACAAGTCCGGCCACGTGAGCTTGCCGAGGAACGCGAAAAGTATCCCAACACCGAGGATGAGCCCCAGATCGCCGACCCGATTGATGACGAACATTCGTACCCCCGCCCGGGTCATCACCTCTCGATCGAGGCGGAAGCCCACCAGCATGGACGCGCAAAGGCTTACGAGTTCCAGAAACACGATCGCATGCAGGAGTGATGCGGATAGGATCAATCCCAGCACCGCAAAACTTGAAAGAGCGAGGATGGTGAAGAACCTTGGCAACTGCGGATCACGGCGCATCGATCGGGCGGCGAAAATGTGCAGCAGCATGATGCCGAGCGTGAGCGTCGTAATGAGCAAAACAGAGAGGCTGTCCAGGTAAATCCCGAAGTCCATGAACCCGGGATACCCACGGCTCGCGCCGCCCTGGAATGCGGACCAGATCATGACGATGGGCGCTATGGCCTGGCGGTATGGGAGCCCACGGAAGTTTCCGCCGGCGACCCATCGCATGAGGGCCCAGCTGCTGCCCACGAAGCTCAGTGCGGCAAAGAAAATAGCGGTGTAACCCGCCAGGGGCGTGCCCATTCGACGCCCGATGAACAGCAACAGCAGGCATGCCGCGAGCGGCAACAAAGCCGCTATGACGAGTAACAGTGCGGGAAGCGGCATGAGAGGTTGGGGGCTTTCTGGTTAGAGCCGAATGAATTGAATGACCCTTCGACAAGCTCAGGGCAGGCGAATCAAATCCGAATGACGAATGTCAGAATGACGAAACGAAAGCGTCGATGCTTTTCTGCGCTTGGTCATTCTGACATATGTTTGTCACTTCGAGAGCACTTCGATTTTCGCCGCACAGATAAAATCATTGTCCGACAACCCGCCGACTGAATGCGTGCTGTAACGGATTGTGCACTTGTTGTACCCGACTTCGAGGTCGGGATGGTGATCTTCACGATGGGAAACCCACGCGGTTGCGTTTACGAAAGCGATGGTTTCGTAATAGTTCTTGAATGCGAACGTTTTGAAAATCTCGCCGGCCTTTTGTTCCCATCCATTAAGCTGGGCGAGGTACGTCTGAACCTGTGAGTCGGTAAGCTTTGTCGCTTTTCCCTGATTGCCTTTGCACGATCGACTTGCCAGTTCTTGGCCGAGTTCTTGTTGTGACATATCGCCTCCATATTAAGCGGGGTTATCGCACATGGCGCCTCCGACGCAAAACCTGGGAGTGCGAGGCTCCTGCCGAGCCGAAGGCCGATCAAAAACGCGGCTCGGCAGGAGCCTCGCACTCCCGCTGAGCGCATATGCGATCGCCCTGCCGTGTTAAGGGCGGGATTATATCCGCAATTGTGCGCTGCACATCTTTTGAATAACCTCGATTGACTGTGAACTGGGTGATCGGCGACATTCACGGGATGCACCGGCCGCTGAGCGCTCTGCTCACCGCCGTCAGCGGGGCCGACTCCGAAGCCCAATTCATCTTCGTTGGCGATTACGTTAATCGCGGCCCTGATTCACGCCGGGTGATCGATCTGCTGCTCACGCTGCCGCGCGCGACATTCCTGCGCGGGAATCACGATGACATTTTTGATCTGCTCGTCAACGGTGACTGCTACATCTGCCACCCGACCGCGCCAAATCGCATCACTGCCTTCACGTGGTTCATACAACATGGGCTTGCCGAAACACTGATGAGCTACGGCGTCGACGGAGGCGAGCTTGACGCGGCCCTGCAAAAGCCGAGCGATGCGGTGCTCGATCAGATGCTGAAGGTGGTGCCGCCGGAGCATCGGCGGTTTTTTCGAGGACTTGAGGCGGTTTACGAATCGAGCGACTTTTTTGTCGCGCATGGATATTGGGACCCCGATGAGCCGGACAGTTCGCCTTCGTTGGCAAATCGCCTGGGCGACGATGCGCAGCTCCGATATCAGCTTCTGTGGGGGCGCTTTTCAGAATCGCAACTGACGCGGAAAAAGAAGTGGACGCGGACGGGCTACTTCGGCCACACGCCGATTTCCTCATATCGAACTTCGGGCGGAGACCTGGTGCCCATTCGCGGCAACAACATTGTGCTGCTGGATACCGCGTCAGCACTATCCACCGTTGGGATGCTTTCGGCGGTGTGCACGAAAGACGGAGCGATCATCCAAGCCGATCGCGCGGGGGAGATTTTTAAGAGTTCAGGCGATTGAGGACGGTGGAGGAATGGTCCGGGGTAGGCTGTGTGAGGGCGATTGTAAAGCGCCTTCAAATTCCGCTGGCAAGGTGAGGTCGATAGCGGGGGGAATCAAGATTGTCCGGAAATGAATGGCGCCTGGCACTCGCCCTCACCCCAGCCCTCTCCCGGGGGGAGAGGGGGCAAGAAGGCGCTATTCCTTCACGCGCAACAGATCCAGACAAGCGCGGTTCGTGAAAACCATCTGGTTTTCATCAGCCAGTTGCATCGATCTCGCGGAGCGATTGTAGTTCTGCCAGTCGTTTGCCTGTGGGGGCTTTTTTGGTTTTCATCATCTCGATGAATGCATCGAAGAGATAAGCCGCGTCGTGGGGGCCGGGGCTGGCTTCGGGGTGGTATTGGACGCAGAACATGGGCAGGTCGCGATGGCGGAAGCCTTCGACGGTGTTGTCGTTGAGATTGATGTGGGTGACGATGCCGCCGCGGGATTCGAGGGACTTTTGATCGACGGCAAAGCCGTGATTCTGGCTGGTGATTTCGACGCGGCCGGTATCGAGATTCTTGACCGGCTGATTTCCGCCTCGATGGCCAAATTTAAGTTTGTAAGTTGTCGCGCCCAATGCACGGCCCAGAAGCTGATGGCCCAGGCAGATGCCGAAGATGGGCACCTTGCCCATGGCACCCTGAATGGGCGTGACCGCGTAATCGAGGACGGCTGGATCGCCCGGGCCATTGGAGATGAACAGACCATCGGGATGATGGCTCATAATTTCTTCGGTGGTTACATCCGGCGGAAGCACGGTGACTTTTACGCCGCGTTCGGTGAGGTGGCGGAGAATGTTTTCTTTTGCGCCGCAATCGAGCGCGACGACGTGCATGCCATCGCCGCGTTCGACCTTGCCCAGGCCCCAATCGCCCTGATTCTCGTTCCATTCATATGACTTGGCGGGCTTAACCGCCTGCACCCAGTCGGCCCCGGCCATCTGCGCTCCGTGCCGGGCGCGCTCCACGAGCTTTAAATCATCCAGTAATTCGGTGGAGAGGATGCCGCGCATTGACCCGTCGATGCGGAGCTTGCGGGTGAGAGCGCGCGTGTCGATGCCTTCAATTCCGATGATCTTATTTTGGACCAGATACTCATCCAGACTCATATTCGCGCGGTAGTTCGAATACACCGGCGGCAGTTCCTTCACCACAAAACCGCTCACATGCGGCCGGCGGCTTTCGACATCCTCGAGGTTGATGCCGTAGTTCCCAATCAGCGGGTAAGTCATGGCGACGATCTGACCTTTGTAGGAGGGATCGGTGAGGATCTCCTGGTAGCCGATCATCGAGGTATTGAAGACAACTTCGCCCTCGGAGGTGCCGGAATGGCCGAAAGCGCGGCCGGTAAAGACGGTTCCGTCCTCGAGGGCAAGCTTGGCGACGCGTGTGCTGCTCATGGCGCGGGATTATATGAGAAAACATTGAGGGGGCCACTGGGACAGCGGCTGACGGGTATGCCCGGCCCGCGGTTGACAATTATTTGAATAAAACGCACGGGCCTACCGATATTGACGGCAGGCTGTGGGTCTCCGACCAATAGGTCGGGCAGCCTGTTTAGGGACCGGTGTTACGGCGAGCACCGGTCTCTTTTTGCGCGCCGATTCGAAGACCAAGCACTTGAATATGACCGCGCAAGATCACGCGCTTGTTGTGCAGGTCTCCAGACCTGCACGTGCAGGCTTGGAAGCCTGCACCACAATAAACGAATAACGTACGATCATTTACCGTGTTGGCTCGGCGGGTTTCTTCAGGAGGGCGGGCTCGATCCAATCCAGCGCGTCTTGCGCGTAGGCGGAGCCGCCATCAACTTCGAAGATGAGAGTTTTTGCGCCGTTCAGATCCTGCACGATGGGTGATGACAATGAGCCCGATCGGACGTGCTGTTTTTCGTAAACGACTTTGTCGTCGAGCTTGATGCGGACGGTGACATCGGCAAGGGTTGAGTCGCCTTCGATGGCGTAGCGGGTTCGAAATGCGATGTAGGATGGATCGAGCGGCCAGACGATGCGCGAAAAGGCGTGAACAGCGATGCCGTGCGGGAACTGTGTGCCTTTGAATTCGATGGGGCCCTGCGTATCAAACGCGCGGTCCATGTAAGCGGGGACCTGACGGGCCGGGCCGACGAAGGGGAAGGACACCGCTTCGGACGGCGCGCGGGAGGAGAGCCAACTCACCGGGCCATTGAGTTGCTCGATGGCAGCCACATGGGCGATGGGGATCTTTCGCGATGCATCTTTTGCGAGGGTCAGGTCGAGATTATCCGAATCGAGTTTTGCTTCAGTGCCCACGAGCGAGGAGCCGTCGTCAAGACGTACGCGGAAGCCATGCTTCGGCGGGCCAGCGCCTGGCGTGGCGGCGAAGCTGATTGAGGTTATCGAGTCGAGTGGAACTTCGCTGTTGCCGGCGCCGGTCTGCACTGTCGCCGATTGCCCGGACATACTGGCGATAATGCCGCGTACCGTATCGCCATTGGAGAGGGTGACGACATCTTCGCGTCCCTGCTCGCCGGGGTTGGTTTGGGTGCCGGTGGTGTGACGCGTGAAACCGATGAGGCCACCGGTGGGAATGGAAATTTCGCCAAGGGTGGCGTTGCGCCAGACAAGGGCCTCGGCCGTGAGATTGACCGGCTCGCCGCCGAGTTTGTCTCCGCCGGCCATGTGCAGGGTGAATTTTGCGGGGCTGGTTACCGGTGGCAACGGGCGCTGAACATCAAGGAATTGGTCCAGCGGAATGGAGCGCGGCGCGGGGTTTTCCGCGGTGGTGACCTTCAGGCCCGACGCATCAAAACCGGCGAGGGTTACCGGATCGCTTTTGAAATCGGCGGTGGTCAGGATCCATTTGGGCCCTGCAACCTGCCCCCGTCCAACGGAGGAGAATCCAAGTGTTAAGCCGACTGCCAAAAGACTGGTGATTTTTTTAAGCATACGTATGAAACGCCGATAAATGACCGTGCGCGATTCCGCGCTTTTTGTGACATGGGCTTCCCAGCCCATGGTCAAGGGGGATGATTCCCAGCGACGGGTTCGATTTGGGAAAACC
>DAIRGS010000328.1:0-7900 GCA_036794395.1 Tepidisphaeraceae bacterium
GGTATGCGATTTTTCGTGCGGCTTCCATCCCAGCTTGTCCTGTGGAATGCGCTCTAGAAATTTGCGCGTGATCTTGGACTCATGTTCGAATTCAGCAAGCATGGCGTGTGCAATTGAAATCAGTGCTCCTGTAAAAAAAAATCGGATTGAATCAAATCGCGTGACGATGTAGTTCCGAGACCACCTCTACGCGCGTTTTTTCTCCGCGGCCGTGCGGATGTGTTCCAGCATCTCTCCCCAGCCTTTGCTAACATTCTGCTGGAGTTCGGGTTCGATCAAACCGAAGGCCTGGTGGGTGAATTTAAGCAGGGTGCCGCCGGGCTGTTCGGTGAGGCGGTACTGAATGTGCGAGGCCACCGGGTAGGACATCATCGTCGGGCCGATCAGTTCCAGCACTTTCGGTGGTTTGATTACCTGGACATGACCCCACAGGTGCCCGGTGTTATTGCCCAGGTCGCGGAACCAGCGCCCGCCGGGCCACGGTTCCAGCTTCATGCTCATGTCCTTCATCGGGCCGTGTGGTTCAAGAATGGTTTCGAAGACCACATCGGCCGGGGCGGCAATCAGCACCTCTTTGACGACGTGCAGCGTTTTGATGGCAGATTCGACTACTTCAGCGCCCATGACTTTGCTCCTTTTGAGAGGGGTTGGTGTTTAGATGCAGATTATTCACCGCGGAGACGCGGAGGACGCAGACAATCCAGAAGCAGCAAGAGCTCACATGTAAAACTGCGGAGCAGTTTGTCGCGCACGCTGCGCTGTTCACTCATTGCATTTCTCTTTGATTTCTCTGCGCTCTCTCTTCGAGCCTGAGCCTCAGAGCCGAAGGCCGCGGCTCCGCGGTGAATCATGACTTTTCCTGTTTCGATGCAGCGCGATCGCGCGCGGCAAGCTGTTTGGCTTTTCGTTCGGCGGCTTCCTTGATGCTGGCCAGTTGGTCGGTCCAGAAACGTTCGAAATTTTGAATCCAGTCGTGCACGGGTTTAAGCTCCTGCGGGTTGAGCCGGTACAGCCGGCGTTGCCCGGCCTTGTGAACGGCTACCAAACCCACTTTCCGAAGCACCCCCAAATGTTTCGATACAGCCGGCTGTGGAAGACCGAGCTTGAGCACCATTTCAGTGACATCTCGCTCGGGACCCAGGGCGAGCAGATCCACAATCTCCCGACGCCGGGGTTCGGCGATGGCGTTGAAAACGTCGGAGGTTGTTGCTGCCCGAGCCACGGAATAATAATATTCCGATATGGGAATATGTCAAGTTAAAAAATAGATTGCTTTGAAACTTGAGCGAAACGGGTCGAGCCTTCATGGTCTTTTATTTAGCCTTGAGAAGGCTTTCATTCCAGAATCGTCGCGATAAGAAAGCAATTAAACTTTTCTGCATTTTCTGTTTCGAAACACAATACTAAGGATGCTACGATCCCGTCGGCAGCGCGTAATAGCGGCTGCTTTTTTGACAGGTGCCGCGTATGACCGACGGTATGGAAATTACCCAGCCGCGCCGCGAGCATCTGCACACGCCATTATGACTGAAGCCCAACATGGGGCAGGTCCAGAGCGATGACCTCGTTGTGCTCGTCATGGGCAGCGAATAGTTTTCAGAAAGGAACTCACCATGAGCCTTCAAGACGTCGCCAGGAAGTTTGTGGAGTTGTGCAGGCAGGGGAAGAACTTCGATGTGATGCGTACGATGTACTCGCCGACCATCGTCTCCGTCGAAGGCGACGGCAAGGAGACCGCCGGCCAGGGTCCGGTGATCAAGAAATCCGAGGGTTGGGTCAGCGACAAAACTTTCAACGGCGAGACCGTGGCCGGCCCGTTCTACAACGGCGCGAACCCCGATCAGTTCGTCGTCTACTTCACCCTCGACATCACACCTAAAGCCACCGGCAAGCGCATCACCCTCGAAGAGGTCGGCGTCTACACGGTCAAGGACGACAAGATCACGCGCGAGCAATTCTTCTACGACGGCGAGCACTGCGCCACCGCCCCCATCAATACCCTTGGCCGGCGACATCCTCGCCGCAATCGCCGCGAAGTTCGGCGCGGACAAGGCGGCCAAGTTCACGGCCCGGCTGCTGGGGAAAAAAGACTGTGGATGCGCGGCGCGGCGGGAGTGGTTGAATCGGCTGGAGAGGAGAATACGAAGGGCGCTGGCGGGGAAGGGGTGTTGCGGCTAATCAGCGGCGATGCCAAAGGAGCGTAATTTGCTTCCCTTCCCTAATCACCACAATCGGCACTCGCGCCTCATAGCCGTTCTGAACCACCATCGTCTTGGCGATATCGGGGTTGTTCATTGAGACCTCCCCAATCAAGCGACCATTTACCGAGATGATTTGATCGCCACGACGAAGTCCATAGTCCGTTGCAAGCTTCCCGTTTTCTTCAATGTTATTCACCAGAAGATAGTCGAGCGATTTCCCGTTAAAATAACCCTCGGCATGGAATGAATCGATTGCCGCATGTTTTGCCTCTGCTGCTGCGATCTCCGCAATAGCCGATCGTTTCGACTCTTCGTAATCAAACGATGCAAATGCCTCCATGGACTTTTTCTTGGATTCCCTATCGTCTGCCGCTCTTTGGGCTTCCGCAGATTCTGCGCGGGCGTGAATGATTCCCGAAACCGCCAATGAGATACACAGCAACGCTACCGACAAAACCAGAATACCGCCTCCGACAATGACAAGCTTACGATCTTTCGTCACGGGCCACTTCATAAAACCTCCTGTTTTCACAACCTAATCACCGCACTGATTAAAGCCACCACCACAAGGAACGCCAGAACCATCACCAGACACCCTGAGCTACTTTTCTTCGCGTGATGCCGCATGGGTGGCTGATACACCACGTTGACGATCCGCTCATCCTTCTCCGCGATCGCCTCGTCAATCTTCTCTGACAGTTCCCATTTACTGTACGTCCGTGGCGAGATGATGCCCAAGTGTTCGGCAAATCGAATCTGTTTGACGGTGGGTTCATCATCGTCCTCATTGACCATCATGTCGGCGGTGACGTGCGCCGCCGATGCCGTTTCAGTCTCACGAAGATCCTTCTTTTCCAACTTCTTCAAGCACGCGGAGCAGACGACTCGCAGATTGTGATAGACGTGCGCGACGGCCCGCTTTGTGATCGTCTTGCCGCATTCGGTGCATGTCTCCATGCGAAACATTATACCACTGAGTGAAGTCAAATGGAGCCGAAGCCGAAGGTAAAGACCGACCCCAAGCTCGTCGCGCGAGTCGCGAGAACGTTGGCTGCAGCAGGTGAACGCCGATCCTTCCTCACTTCTCTCGCACGGCGATTACGACGTGAGCAAAGACCAGGCGTAGGGTTGGTGGATGCTAAGGGCACGCATGATGTAGGCCTGTTGGCAAGATACTCCGAGCGATTGATTCGCGGTCCGGCCCGGGGTATAGAGCGCTTTGCCGCGCGCACGCTTATTTTGGTACGAAAGAGGTATCCGAATGAGACCCTGCAAGACTCCAAGCCCATCGGCGACACGTCGCGACATTCTTAAGGGAGTCGCTGGAATTGTGGCCGGCGCAGTTGTCGCATCCATTGGCGGATGCGCCGCGCGGCTGACAATTCAACTGCAAGTTCGAGATCGTTCGAACTCAAACCCGGAGGTCTTCACATGAGCACGATCACCACCAAAGACGGCGTAGAGATTTACTACAAGGATTGGGGCAGCGGCCAGCCGATCGTTTTCTCGCACGGCTGGCCTCTTTCGGGCGACGACTGGGACGCGCAAATGATGTTCTTCCTAAATCACGGCTATCGCGTCATCGCACATGACCGGCGAGGTCACGGACGCTCCAGCCAACCCGGCGACGGACATGATATGGATCACTACGCCGACGACCTCGCAGCGCTCACTGCACATCTCAACTTAACGAAGGCCATCCACGTTGGCCACTCGACCGGCGGCGGTGAGGTCACACGTTATATCGCGCGCCACGGCGAAAGCCGCGTCGCCAAGGCTGTCCTCATTAGCGCAGTGCCGCCACTGATGGTAAAAACTCCGGCGAATCCCGGCGGTCTGCCTAAAGCAGTATTCGATGACTTTCAAACGCAGGTGGCCGCCAACCGGGCACAATTCTATCTGGATGTCCCGACCGGACCCTTTTACGGCTACAACCGGCCAGGCGCGAAAGCATCCCAGGGAGTGATTCGGAATTGGTGGCGCCAGGGCATGATGGGCGGCGCCAAGGCGCACTACGATGGCATCGTCGCCTTCTCACAAACCGACTTCACGGAAGACCTGAAGAAGTTCAAGGTGCCAACCCTGGTCATGCACGGCGATGACGACCAGATTGTCCCGTATGCCGACTCTGGTCCGCTGAGCGCCAAGTTGGTAACGGGACCAAAAAACGGGACCAAAAAACGGGACAGCTCTGACTTTAACATGGAAATTCAGAGCCGTCCCGTTTTCGTCTGCGGTAAACCCTTCACGTTTACGAAGGAGAATATTGATCGATTTGATTTTTGAGGGGGATGATTCACCACGCGCTTGCCGGGCCTGGAGGTCGCTGATGCACGTCAGCGACCTCCGGTTGTCGTTGGGGCGTGAGCGGACGGAGGCTTAGGCGGCGACGTTGTTCGTCAAATCGTTGATCAGGTTCTGCGCGAACGGCGATCCAACGCCGGTGACCTGGTCGTATCCGGCATGCGCCTGGTTGGAGCCAGCAGCGCCGCTGGTGATATCATGGAAGTCGGGGTTCGTCGACGCGTACGCTGTCTGGTTGGTATACATCGCATACACCGCCGCGAGGGTCGACTGGGCATAGGCGGTGTTAGTGGTGTCGGACAGACTGTTCAGGGCAGCCTTGCCGCCCGTGCCGGCACGCTGCTGGTCGGCGGTCGCGATCAAGGCGGCCCATTGGGGCGCGCCGGCGCTTGTGCCACCAAACACCATCCAACCGACCTGGGACTGATTGCGGTAACTGTCGTAGACGGCAAAGCCGCTGTTGGGGTCGGCGTCGTAGCCGACATCCGGGCTGCTGCGATGGAGATATCCCAGAGCCGATTGATATGCCGGGATACCCTCTTGGGTGCTGGTGCCCCCACCGCTGCTCGACCAACCGGTTTCCGAGACGTAAGTGCCGCCGCTATTGCTGAGGGTGGTGCCGCCGACACCCACCACGTTAGGCGACTCGGCAGGCCATTCTTTCTGCCCACCCGTGTCGCCGGCGGACGCGACGAACGTCACGTTAGAGGCGGCAAAGGAGGAGTCGTAGCTGCTCTCCCCACTAAACTCGGCGCTGCCCCAGCTCATTGAAACGACGCTCGCCCCGGTCTTTGCGTAGTTAACCGCTGCCATCAGGTCAGTGGTGCTGTTGCTCGAGGCCTCCACCAGGAGGATATTCGCCGACGGCGCCATCGCGTGCGCCCACTCCACGTCCAGTGAGATTTCCTGCGCCCACCCGGAATTGGCTTGGGGCAGTTTGGATCCCCCGGATTGATTCACCTTCGAGAAGAAATTGAACACGCTGCCATTTGTGCCCGCGGTATTTGTATTCGTGCCGACAAGGCTGAACTGGCTGTCGAACGTCACCAAGTCCTTGGCGATGTTAGGATCGTCATAGGCGTCGATGATCGCGATCGTCTGCCCCGCCCCCTCAGTGCCGGTCGAGCCGAAGTCGTAGGCCGTGCGAATGATCTGCGGCGTAAGCCCATAGCCGACGTAGGTTCTGGTACTGTTTGGCGACTGGCGGATGAGGTTCGGTTCCGCGTCGGCCCCTGCGTCGTTCTGGTGTTGGTGGTGCTGGAGATGCACGACCTCATGCGTCAAAGAGTGGTGATTTGCGGGGTGATGCGTCGCCAGCGGCGCTGCTGACAGCAGCATGCGCGGCTCCATCGACTCGAATGGTTTGCCAAAGCAGGCCACACCTCGCACGGCCTTCGAACGTGAGCGGTCAAAGCAACGAGACAACATCATCAGCGGCTCCAGTGATTGTGAAACAACGCATCAGCACGGCTACCGTGCGGCACCCACATGGGGACCTCGGCGCTCGGCCAGTTCGTTCTTCCTCAGTTTTGATCTGCGAATCCTCTTCCTACGCGTCTTACTACGCAATAACGTAGGATAAGGTTCTGAAGTATTTCGATGGCCTGGTCCTTACGCATCCTTCCAGGGCGCCCCCAGGTGAGATTCGGGGCAGCTTGACAAGAATGCGGTGGGTCCTAGGATAGCACTCAATCGCTTGCCCCTTGTGGGCAAGGGGTTATCGTCGAGAGGTTTGGGCTTGAGGCCGGACAGGTAGACGAGACGCATGGAGCTGGCGAGGCGGGTTGATCTGACTCGTGCTTGCTGATTGCTTTCGGTGGCTCGGCCTACCTTTCGTTTTCTCCCTCACCTTTAGAATCAGAAGCAGCCGTTGGCCCGTGGTGTAACGGTAGCACAGCAGATTTTGGCTCTGCTTGTCATGGTTCGAATCCATGCGGGCCAGTGAAAACAATTGCTGAATGCTGATTGTTGAATGCTGAATTGAAAAGGCATTCCAATCGGTGATCGGCAAGCAGGCGTCAGCAATGAGTTCAACGGCCATCATTCTTGCGGCGGGGAAGAGCACCCGCATGAAGTCCAAGCGGCCCAAGCCTCTGCATGAGGTCTGTGGGCGGCCGATGCTTCATTATGTATTGCAGGCGTGTTACGAAGCCGGGTGCCATCGGGTGCTGGTTGTGATTGGGTATGGGAAGGAGGAGATCCTGGCCGAGTTTGGCGGGGATAAGCGGATTACGTGGGTGGAGCAGACCGAGCAGTTAGGGACAGGACACGCGGCTCGGATGTGTGAATCGCATCTGCGGGATTTTCATGGGGATGTATTTATTCTTGCCGGGGATGGGCCGCTGATTCGTGGGGAGGTTTTGCGAACACTGCACGCGGCGCATCGGGATGATCATGCTGATGCGAGCATGGCGACTGCGATTCTGGATGATCCGACGGGGTATGGTCGCATTATTCGCGATGAGCAGGGGCAGTTTCTGGAAATCGTGGAGCAGGTGGATTGCACGCCGGAGCAGAGGGAGATTCGGGAGGTTTTCCCGAGCTACTACTGCCTGAAGGCGGATGCATTGCTGGCGGCTCTGGGGCAGCTGAAAAACGAGAACAAGAAGAAGGAATATTATCTGACCGACATTTACGCGATTCTGCGGAATGCCGGGAAGAAAGTGGTTGCCGTGCAGGCGGTGACTGCTGAAGACACGCTCGCGGTAAACACGCGCGAGCAGCAGGCGCAAGTGGATGAAGTCATGCAGGCTCGCATTCAGCGGAAGCTACGTGAAGAGGGCGTGACCATCGCGAGCGGGATCAATACGTATATCGAGGCTGGGGTGAGGATCGGGCCGGACACGACGATATATCCGTTTACATTCATTGGTCGGGATTCGAGCATCGGGGGCGAGTGTGTGATCGGGCCGTTCGCGACGCTTCGGCGCGGGAGCATTGTGCCGGAAGGGTCGGTGGTTGCGGGGAATATTTCGCAGGAGATGACAAAGCTGGATTAGGAAATGCCCCGCAAGCGGGGCCGCTAAACGCTTAATTCCTCGAAACGAACATGTCTCACCTTGACGCGGACAAACTCAAGCTCTTCACTGGTCGGGCGAACCCTGAGCTGGCGCAGAAGGTTTGTAATTACCTTCAGATTCCGCTGGGGCGGGGGCGGACGGAGTTGTTCAACGACGGCGAGTTGATGGTGAAGGTTGAGGAGGATGTGCGCGGGCGGGATTGTTTTATCATTCAGCCGACCTGTCATCCGGTGAATGCGCATTTGATGGAGCTGTTTATCTGGATCGACTGTTTGCGTCGGGCGAGCGCCAGCCGGGTGACGGCGGTGATTCCATACTTCGGATATGCCCGGCAGGATCGGAAGGACGAGGGGCGCACTCCGATCACGGCGAAGC
>DAIRGS010000329.1:0-5920 GCA_036794395.1 Tepidisphaeraceae bacterium
ATTGATCCCTACGCCGCTCGTGCACAAAGGTGCGGCGGAGGCGGTAAACAATTACTCCCGGTCTACGCCCAAGCCGCCACCGTAAAGATACCCCAAGCAACACATGGCCACCCTATCTCCGGATAGCGAATCTCGCTGAGCGATCTGAAATGCATTGGAATACAGCTTCCTCGACTGATCAAAGTCTTTCTTAACTCCTTGTCCTTTGGCGTAGCAGTCGGCGAGCGCGGCCAGTCCGACAGAGGCGCCAGCGGCGGCTTCTCGCTGAAACCATTGCAAAGCCACCATGCAGTCCCGTGCAACCCCGAATCTGCCGTCGCGATACATGTATCCCAAGCGATGCATCGCTCGCGTGCTGCCGGCTTGGGCAGCCTTCTCCAGCCAGTGCAAAGCTGTGGATCGTTCCAACTGTACAAACTTGGCCCCCTGGTAGTCGATAGCTACCTCATACATCGCTTGAGCGTCTCCATCGTTCGCCTTGCGCAAAAGCTGATTGTGGGCCGCCTGCCGCTGGGTACTCAAATTACAGCCGGCAGACATCGCAATGGCAGCGGGAACGAACAAAAGCGATGCAACCATCCACCGCTTGATTATCTTCTTCTCTTGGCGCTTGCTCTCGGGCTTGTGTAATGCACTACCCGCAAGAAAATGTCTAGGCATATCGATTCGCTCCGCCGAAATGCTAGGCCGTGCCACCAAGTTTCCCACTACTGCTGGTGCGCCAATTGTACATTATTCCCGCATCGTTTTGCATTGGGCGGCGAGCGTTTCGGCAAGCGGCCTCAACGATTCCGACGACGATAAGAAGTTCAAATAGAGTAAAAATTGCCATGAGAATTTAGGTAAACGAAGAGCCCCCGGCCTGCGTGAACAGGTCAGGGGCTTCATTCATTTCACCGCTAGTGCGTCGTCGTGGCGTACATCCTGCCGCCCGGTTTGTACCCGCTGGCCGTGGGCCATATGTACCGCTCAAGCCCGGCCTGCATCATTCCCCGCCCTTACCTTCGTGCCTACGTGCCTTTCCTTCGTTCCACGCTGTACCCCGAAAGTAGAAGTGATTCCGCCCGGCAATATCGCTCCCATTTCACGGCAACAACTACGATCGCAATACACGATGCCTCAGGCCCAGAGGCAGATCCGGATCAGAAATCGCGATGTCCTCCGAGTTCTCCGTGTTCCCTGTGGCCAATCCTCTCCCGCCCCTCCCGATCTCCTCGCCACCCTGCCACAGCCCCTCCCCATTTAAGCAATTGTGCGATAAATGTCACATTCCCCTCTCCAAAAACCCGACATTTTCTGACATTGCTACAACCCCATCGCTCCCAATCATTTAGAAACCATTTCCCGCACAATCGCCATTCCAATTGCGCGCTACTGGACATCATCTGACATCCAGCGCTGTTCGGTTTTGTTCGGAACTGTTCGGAACTGTTCGGAATTGTTCGGAATTGTTCGCTGCCCCCCACTCTTGAACCACAAAAAAGAACCCCGACTCCAAATGGAATCGGGGTAACCTGACGAGCGCGACGGGGCTCGAACCCGCAACCACCGGATCGACAGTCCGGTACTCTAACCAATTGAGCTACGCGCCCAAGGACAAACTGCGTCGAGGGAATTTAGGCCCGGCGGGCCGGTTGTCAAGTCTCCCTCGTCGGGGAGTTTACCACAATTGGGATGACGGGTTTCGGTGTGTTGGAGATCCTGTCGCCTTATTGCGCAGGGCCATCGCATATGGTCCCTCCGACGAGAAACAGGGGAGTGCGAGGCTGGGGTGATGAAAAGGAGTCGTTTTTGGTCTCGTCGCCAAACGGCGTTTTGTTGCGCTCGCAAGCATTGAAAAACAGCTATTCGTGAGAGCAACGGCGCTTGGAATTCCCCCTCACCCCAGCCCTCTCCCGGGGGGAGAGGGGGCAAGAGGGCGCTGGTTAATCTGCGCATCAAAACCAGGACGAACACAATCCTGAAAACCCGCAGGTTTTCATCGGCCCAGTGCGAGGCTCCTGGCGAGCCTTGGCTCGATCGAAAAACACGGCTCGGCGGGAGCCTCGCACTCCCGCCCTGCGCATATGCGATCGCCCTGCATTATTGCGGGGCCGGGAGGTTGGTGATGAAGTCGGACAGTTCCTGGCTTGTGGGGCTCTCGGCAGTGCGGACGTAGTAGCCGCTGGTTGCGACGCCGGTGCAGAGGCTTTCTTCGAGGGTGAAGCCGAGGGTGCGGCCCAGGCAGAAGCCGGCGTTGAAGTGGTCGCCGGCACCGGTGCTGATCTTGGGCTGGAGGATGAACGGGCCGAAGAATGTGGCGACGCTGTCGAGCGTTGCCGCGGCGGCGGCGCGGCGGGGATGAACGACCACGCAGGAGATTTCGAGCTTTTTGCGGATGGCGCTGGCGGTGGCTTCGATCGCGGCTTCGGGGTCGCTGGGAACGGGGATGCCCAGGACATCGCAGATTTCGCCGGCCTCTTTGAGGTTGAGGCCGAGGATCACATCGACTTGTTTTTCGAATCTGGTGAGCAGTTCCATCGCGTGGCGGATATCGGCGTGATTGCGCTTTTCGGGATCGGCCAGGTCCACAAAAAACGTACGGCTGCCGCCCTGGCGGTTGGGGATGCCGCGTTCCAGCAGCATTTCCCAGATCTGGCTCATATAGGGGAGCATGGTCCAATTCACCATCGCGATGAGTTTGGCGTCTTGAACGAGCGTTTTGAGTTTATCTTCGCCGCCGACGCGTGTGACCATGTTGGGCCAGTTGACGTCGTTCATCGCGGTGATTTTGCCGAGCATGAGCTTGCCGTCATCGAATTCGAGGGCATCGGTATGGCCCGGCTCGCCAATGCTGATCGCGTGGGAACGCTTGGCGAAATCCTGGAAGACGGGATGAACGTTCGGGTAACCGAGATTGCCGACGTAAGTGACATTGATGCCGGCACTGGCCAGCGCGTTGGCCATGATGGGGCCGTTGCCGCCGAGTTTCATCTGCTTGACGATCAGCTCGTAGTTGCTGGATTTGCCGGCGGCGTTGCTGATCTTGGCGCCAAGCGCCGCGATGGTGCGGATGGGGTCGAAGCGTTCGAAGTCGTGGCGCTTGTCGACGACTGCGATGATCTCATCCACGAATCCGTCGAAGCCGACCATCGATTTGACCGAGGCCAGCGTCGGGGCGGCGGCCAGGAGCTTCTGGGCTGTCTGCCGGCAAATCTGCTCGCGAGACATGGGGTGGGTGTCCTTTCAGGAATCGGATCGATGTTTGGTATTTTGGCAAGTGAAACGTAAAACGTGCAACCTGAAACGTAAAACGTAAAGCGTAAAGAAGGACGGGCTCATTAACCTGGGGCGGGGTCGCCTGGTTTGTGCGCCTCGGTGACCTCGTATCGGATGTAACGATTCTTCATCCAGCGCACGGCCAACAGGTCGACGAAAGCTCGCCAGGCGCGGTTGCGCAGGCCGTACTTGGCGGTGCCGGCAAATCGAGCGGAATGCTTAACAGGTTCTTCACGGACGGTGTAGCCGCGCATTTTGACCAACGTCGGCATGAAGCGATGCATGCCTTTGTAAAGTTGAAGGCCGTCGAGGCAGTGCCGACGATAGAGCTTGAGGCTGCACGCCGAGTCGCGGATGTCTTCCTGGCTGATCCAGTTCCGGATGTAATTGGCGATTTTGGACTGCATTCGGCGCATCCAGGTGTCGTTGCGCTTCTGGCGCCAGCCGGCGATCATGTCATAGCCGTCAAGGAGCGGGAGCAGGCGCGGGAGTTCTTCGGGGTCGTTTTGGAGATCAGCGTCGATGGTGGCGATGACTTCGCCCTGGGCCGCCTTAAAGCCGGCATCAAACGCCGCCGACTGGCCATGGTTGCCGGTTAATCGCAAGACGCGGAGCCATGGATAGAGGGTCATGGCATCGTTAAGGAGTTTCGGCGTCTGATCGGTGCTGCCATCGTCAACGATGATGACTTCAAACGGTTTGCCGGTTTGCGCAAGGGAATCGCCGACGCGGCTCAAAAGAGTCTCGACGTTCTCCTGCTCGTTATAAGCGGGGATCACCAGGGACAGATAAGGTTTGTCGGCCATTGGCGATGGGGATTCTACGATTCACTCGGCCAGTTGCGAGTTTTCCGGAGCGGCACGTGGATTTGAAACTTCAAATCCGTGCGATTCGGGAACTGAAAAGATTTTCTTTGAAATCAGCACCGCCGTAAGCGCGCACAAAACGCCCAGGCCTGCTCCGGCGACCACATCGCTGACATAATGGGCGTTTTCCAGCACGCGTTCGACTGAGACGAGTACGGCCCATGCAAAAAATGCCGCTGTCCATTGTGGAATCGCAACTGCCATACACGCGGCAGCAGCGAAAGCCATCGTGGCGTCGCCGGATGGAAATGCCAGGCCGCTCACGGACTTGAAAAGCCCGCTGATGCCATTGATGAACGGATGGAATGTGAAAGGCGCCAGTTCGATCACCGGCCGACGGCGCCCCACCATCCACTTGATCACCAGATATGTCACACCCACGAGCGGGCCACTCAGCAGTATCGGCGCTGCGGCGATCCAGCGCTTCCGGTGAAACAGCCCGATTACAATTCCAACGGGCAGCACAAAGCCGTAATTGCCAGGCAGACGAACGATTTTTGTCAGCCAAATTGGGTGATTTCCCGAGCGGTGAGCGATTGAGGTTCGCTGGTCCAGAGGGCGGTTTTCCTGGACCCATTGTGCGACGGGCCGATCGATGGTCATCGCGAGTGCGATTGCGCCCAGCCAGAGCACGAATAGAATCCAGACGCGGGGGCGGGAGATCGTCATCAGCGGGTGCGATCTTCAGGGTCGCTGTCGCGAAGTCAAGCTGTCCGACGTGCTGGAGTGCGAGGTGGGTAAAGTGGTTGGCTGTTGTCAAGCGGGAGATATTCCCGCATATTGGTGAATCTACGGTATGTCAGAGCACGGACTCAATTTATTTCAGCGCCTCGCCCGCCGGTGGGAAACTGTTCATCCTTATAATGCCGCTCAGGTAATGCGTGTGGCGGGTGGGGTTGATGCGGACAAGGTTGGGCAGGCCTGGGCCGAATCGCTACGCGCTCTTGGACTGGGCCGGGTGCATGTTGCCGATGATCTGCGATTTCGTCACATTGCGCTCAATGGCGAGTTTGTGCGGTACCCGTTGAGCATATTGCCAGCCGGGGAATTGCTGGAGGCGCATCTGACGCGCGAGTTGAACCGGCCATTCGATCATCCCGATGAGCCGCCCTTTCGTCCGTTTATGGCGCGGGATGAGGACGGGACGCAGTTGGGAGTGGTTTATCAGCACTGGATCGCCGACAGCGTTTCGATTCGCACGGTTTTGCGGGAATGGTTTGTGCGGCTTTTCGATCCCTCTGCCGCCCGGGACAAACCCGTGCGGCACCCGCAGAGCGGATACTGGCGTCTATTTGGGGATCGTGGAAACTGGCGGCTGGATTCAACTGTTTTGGCAAATTTCCGCTCGCACATGCGGCATCGGCGAGTGAGGAAGGTGATTAGCCAGGGGCCGCACGATTACCCGGTGCGGGTTTCGTTGCATCGGACGGGTGACGGATTGATCGATCGACTACGGGAAGCGGCGCGAACCGAGACGATCAAGGTCCATGACATTCTACTGGCGGCGATCGCGGAGGCATGCGACAGGTTTGTGCCGGTGCAGGTTCGGAGCAACCGGCCGGACATTTCGATTGGATCGGTGGTGGATTTGCGCCGGCATGCGGCCAGCGATCTGAACGACACCTTCGGGCTTTTTCTTGGATTTACGCAAGTGGTTTGCCGGCCGCAGATTTTGAAGGACTGGCCGCGGTTATTGCGATCGGTGGCGTTGCAGAATCATGTCAATAAGCAGAGTGGTTTGCCGCAGGCGAGCATGCTGTGGATGGCGGCGGCGATGGCGGTGGACCGTTTTGTTC
>DAIRGS010000329.1:5930-7899 GCA_036794395.1 Tepidisphaeraceae bacterium
TGATCGGAACCTTTACAAGTTTTATCGTAAAGAGCTGCCGATGGCCGGCGGATTGTCGAACGTCACGATGAACGACACCTGGGCGGCGCGCTATCATCCGGACATTCTTCAGGAATACTGGCGCGTCTCGCCAACGGGGCCCCTGGTCCCTCTGGTGTTCTCGACCACGACATTGGGTTCGCGGATGACGGTCGCGTTGACTTGCCGGGATGCGCTGCTTCCGTCGGATCAGTCGCATGCGATGGCGGATTCGATGTTGAGCCGGCTGAAGTGGGTCGCCGATCAAATCTTGTGTGCGGCGCAGGCCGATTTACGGCCCGCGTGAACTTAATATTTTCCCCCACGCGTCCATGATGTCCTGCTCTTCGCGCTGCGGGGAATGGGACACATAACCAGTATTCGGGGTGCGTCGGTCATGCTGATCGTCCTGACGGCACTGCATGCGTGAGCGCGAATTCTTCGATCCAACCGGCGGCGCGGCTCACGCCTTCATCGCTGTTAAATTTCGCGGCCATTGTGATGCACGTCCGCTTCACATCGCTCGACAAAAGTGCCGCGAGCGCCGGAGCCAATCTGGCCGAGTGGAGTTTGCGCGACCGGACCCTGTTGCCAACACCCAGACGTTTGATGCGCGTTGCGTTATCGAGCTGGTCATAGGCAATCGGCACAATCAGTTGCGGGGTCGCAGAGGCCAGCGCCTTGGCCGTTGTGCCAATGCCGCCGTGATGAACGACCGCCGCACAATGTGGAAACAGCTCTTGAAAGGGGGCGAATGCCTGCCAGCAAATCGTCGCGGGCAATGGATCGGGAAGTTGGGAGGTGTGCCTCGACAGTAAGATGCCGCGTTTGCCGAGCATTGCGCATGTTTCAACCGCGGCTTGAAACAGCGCATGGCCGTGCATCATTCCGGTTCCGAATGTAAAGACGATGGGTGGTTCGCCTTCGCGGCAGAATGCTTCGAGCTCGGGGCTCAGGCCAGCGCTGGGTCGGCCGTCAAACATGGGAAACCCAGCCAAGCGAACGTGCGCGATCCAATCGGCCTGCCGCTGACCGTACCATTCGGGAAACATTCCGATCACCATCTGCTCTGATAACCACCAGTCAAAGACCCGGTGAACAGGTTGCATGCCAAGTGTATGCCGCAATCGATTCAGTTCTTTGCCGAGGAGCAGATCACCGACAAGATTGAGCACACGCCAATACCCCCAGGACATCATGCGCGGTGCCCATCGCGGCAAGGTGAGCCCGGCCGGCATCACCGGGGGAGCGATGGAGCTTTTGATCATCCAAGGTTGGAGGATCAGATGGGCTAGCGGGGTTCGGAGTTTTTCACTGACAACCCGCGCCGGAATCAGGCCCGGATTAGCGATCAATACGGAGTCAGGCGATTTGCATAAGTCGGCAAGCTGCAAATACTGCCGGTTGAAGAATTGGGCGCCCCACCTGGCCAGGATCTGCGGCCCTTTGATGGGGTGCCAGAAGTCGGGCATGGCCAGCATCTGCCGATCTTCCTCAGCGGTAAAAATGGGCGAAAATTCGAGCCCCAACTCGGCGGCGGTGCTTTGCCACGGTTCGGCAACGGCCAGGGTTACGCGATGTCCGCGGCGACGCAATTCCGCGCCGATGCCCACATATGGGATGATATCCCCATCGGTGCCGATCGAAGTCAAGATCGCGTGCATGCGGCGATTTCCATTCGTCTAAATAATCGTGCGCGATTCCGCGCCATTGCTTTTAAGTGGCACGGCCTTCCAGGCCGTGGCCCGGGACCCTTCGGGTCCATCGCCGGGTGAGATGTGGGAAAACCAACTCGCCGGAACCGGGCATTTTCTTGCGGTAAATTCAGAAGGTTGTCCTTGCCTCGAAACTTGGTTTTCCCAAATCGGACCCGTCGCTGGAAGTCATCTCCCTCGATCATGGGCTGGAAGCCCCATGCCACGAAGCGCGGAATCGCGCACGGTCATTTAGC
>DAIRGS010000330.1:0-7885 GCA_036794395.1 Tepidisphaeraceae bacterium
ACCTGGTGGTCCAGGTCACGCCCGACCGTGCCGCGGGTCTCCTGCGCATCCGCGCCGAGGCCGCGACGATCGGCCAGACCGGCGTCGAGATGGAGGCACTGACGGCCGCGTCGGTCGCCGCCCTCACGGTCTACGACATGTGTAAAGCAATCGACAAACAAATGGTGATCGGCGACGTAAAGCTCGTCTCCAAAACCGGTGGGACCAAGTCGATTGCAACGCCGTGAAACGTTTTGCAACGTTTCAGGCGCGTGCCCGATCTGAACGCTTAACCCAGCCGTCTCTATGAATTTATGAGGGGCTCTGTATCCGTTATTGGCTGCGCCGACCGATGAGCCATGCCACCAGAACGGGGTAGAGAATCATCGTCACGATCACAATTATAGAAATGATGAGTTCGCGGGAGGAGCCGTATTGATCGCTGGATAGGGTCAGATCGGCGATCATCCGCGCGACCGGCAGGATGGGCAGTCCGGCGGTGAATGCAATGGCCGAAGCAAATCGAACTTGGGGCCGTTGCGGCGGGAAGATTTTGAGGCGAAGGATCACTCCAAACGAAACTGCCGAAGCTAGCGACAGGAGGATCGCGTTTGAAATGATCCGGCGTAAATCCTCAAGCGCCCAGTCTCGCGGCCAGCCGCGTTGGAAAAAGTGCTCGCTGGCCATGATCGCGGCGGCCGAGAAAACCGAGCCGGCGAAGAAGGCGATTATCAGGCGCTGACGATAGATGACGTGGCTGCGACCCGATTTGATTCCCGGCGCGGCATATTCGAGCTGCGAAGCGGCTAATGGAATTGGCCGAGCTGATGTCGTGATATCGGGTTGAGCGTTGGGTTCGGACATGCTGCCTGTGCCTGCCTCCATGAATGCAACGCCGTGCAACGTTATGCAACGTTCCAACGTCTCAGGGGCAACCGGAGCCATACACTATTCGGGACGCCGACCGAAAATGCAACGCCGTGCAACGTTTTGCAACGTCACTGGATCATTCGGGGAGAAACACCATTTGGAATGCCGACCCGAAAATGCAACGTCGTGCAACGTTATGCAACGTTTCAGGCAGTTTCAGCTTCGTGCGCTATTCGCTGTGCCAGCCCAGCCAGAGGGCGGCGAGAACTGGGTACAGGGTTATGGTTCCGAAGAACGCGAGCCCGGCCAGCACGGGGAGTTCTGGGATTCGGGTGGCGTTGGCCATGCTTATTAGGCCGCCGGAAGCGATCATCAAAATGGGCACCAATCCGCCGCAGATCAAGGTGGCGATTTTGATGTGGCGCATAGCGGCTCGACGGGATGGGAAGAGCTTTTGGCTGACAGTGAGGCCGAGCATGAGGCTGGCGAAGCTCGCAATGCACGCCGACCCGCCCGCACCGGCCAGGAGCGGGGCGATCATCGCATCGTTCATTCCTCGATGGCGCGGGACGAGAAGGATCGCGAACAGGGTGAAGCACGCGCCAGCGCAGCCGACCCAGAAAGGGCCGATCAATCGCCAAGGGTGTTTGATGTGTTGGCGCTCTGATGGGCCGCGCGGTTGGCTGACATAGTCGAGAGGTTCGATGGGGATGGGATTGGACTTATCCACCATAGTGCTCATGCAACTCCTGAATGACCTGATCACCCGGTATTGACTGGGCCGTGCCATTCTCGAGAGATTCGATGCGGCGGCGAACCTCCGCGAGTTGTCCAGGTGTAAGTTCTCCGGGCACGAGGCTTTGCCAGAGCGATTCGGCGACCTCCTCGCGTTCACGTGGATCGAGGGACATGGCCTCGTGAAGTATTTGCTCTTTGGTCATCGCCGAAGATCTCCTTTTTTCACGTACTTATCGATTTATTATAGCAGGTGAAGCGCGTTTGGCCGATTTTAGAATCCGGGTTGCTCACCAGGCTTGGGGCTCAATCGCGGAGAGTTTTCCGTCTAGAAACTCCTGAAGGAACCCCGCAGCCGCGTGGGCGTCCAGCATTTGCTTTTTCTGGTTGCGGGTCATTTTTTCGCCGGCGCGCTTGCGGTCGGCGAGGCGTTGTTCTGCCGAAAAGCTGCTGAGGCGTTCGTCGACGAAAATGATCGGCAGCGGGCAGGTTTGGCGGAGTTTTTGGGCCCATTGGAGGACGGATTTGGCGGCGGGGCCGAGGGAGTCGTCCATGTTCAGCGGGAGGCCGAGCACGAGGCGCTGGACGGATTCCTGCGCGATGAGGGATTGGATGGGGGCGAGGGCTTCTTCGGGGGAATTGACGGTGAGGACGTCGTAGGGGGTGGCGAACTGGCCGCCCTCATCGCTCATGGCGAGGCCGATGCGGCGGGAGCCGAGGTCGATGGCGAGGGTGCGCATGGGAATGGGGATTTCAGATTTTAAATTTCAGATTTCGGATTTCAGAACTTGGATTGCACATGTCAGAGCTCAAATTTCAGATTTGAAATTTTGAATTGAATGAGGGCCGCGTGCTTCATTCGGCGATTGGAAATCACCTCACTGAAACTTTCCCCCATATTTTTCGCGGACTTTGCCGACGAGTTCTTTTACGCGTTCGGCGGCGCTTTTTGGGCAGACCAGGGTCGCGTCTTTGGTGTGGACGATGATCATGTCGCTGAGGCCGATGGCGGTGATGAGGTGTTCGGGGTCGTCGGAGACGACGATGTTGTCGTCGGCGTCAATGAAGACGCAGGGGCCGGCCTGGGTGGCATTGTTGTGATCGTCCATGGGCAGCGTTTCGGCAAGAGCGGGCCACGAGCCGACATCGAGCCACTGGACGGGCATTTCGACCACCGCAACCTGGGCCTTGCCCTTGTGCTGGGAGGCCAATTCCATCACCCCGTAGTCAATGCTGATTTTGGGGAGGGTGGGATAGGTCGCGTTGAGCACTTCCTGGCGCTGGGGGGTATCCCAGGCTTCGGCGATTTTCATCAGGCCGCGATGGGAATCGGGCAGGTGGGCGGCAAGTTCGTTTAAGACGGTGTCGCAGCGCCACACGAACATGCCGCTGTTCCAGTAATACCGGCCGGACTCCACATAGCGGTCGGCGGTGGCCTTGTCGGGCTTTTCCTTGAAGGCCTGCACGCGGTACGCGCCGGTCGATCCATCACGCAGTTTGAGGGCTTCGCCCCGATGGATGTAGCCCAGGCCGGTATGGCCGAAGGTGGGCACGATGCCAAAGGTCACCAGCATCTGCGGGTATTCGCTGGCGACCTGAAAACCCTTCTTGACGCATGATTGGAACGTATCAACGGGCTCGATGACGTGGTCGGCGGTGATCACTGCAACAATCGCGTCTTTATCCCGGCGATGAAGAATGGCGGCGGGGAAGCCAACGGCGTTGGCGGTGTCGCGACCGATGGGTTCGCCCAGCAGGTTCTCCTTGGGCAGCTCGGGTAGATTCTCCAAGACCTGCGCCCCATGCTGGGCGCCGGTACATACAAAGATCCGCTCGGCGGGGAGAAACGCGCGCAGGCGATCGAAGCTGAGCCGAAGCAGCGTGCGCCCGTGTACGACGGGCAAAAGCTGCTTGGGACGATTCCCGCGCGAAAGCGGCCAAAGCCGCGTTCCTGCCCCGCCCGCCATGATGACGCCGTATTCCATACTGGGTGCCTACAACATGAACTTCGAATCGCGCTTGGCCACGCCCTGGATCTTTTTACCCAGATCCGCGTAACCCGACTTGCCCATCAGGGCGTAGGTCGCATCCTTCCCTAATTGTACGGCGGGCTGGTCGTAAGTGTTTATCTCCATCAGACCACCCATATAACTTACGGCTACCTCATATAGATAGAAAAACTGCCCGACGGTTTGCGGAGAAATCTGCGGGAACAGTACGCTCATGGTCGGACGCTGGCTTTCCAGCAGCGCGTATTCGGTGCCGAGCTTTTCGCTGTTGATCAGGGTCTGGAAATTAGACCCGGCCAGATAATCCAGGGACTTCACGTCTTTCATGGTCGAAGGAATGGCCAGCTTGGTGGCATACCGTTCGACTTCAAGGAACGTAAAGACCTTGTCGTTAGGGCCTTCGCGATAGAGCTGGACCTGAGAGTGTTGATCGGTGGTGCCCAGGGCCTTGATGGGGGTTTGGCCGGCGTACACATTTTTACGCTTGAGCCCGTTCTGCTTGCCCAGGCTCTCGGCCCAAAGCTGGCGGAACCAGTCGGCCAGGGAATACAGCGAAGTGCTGTAGGGCATCATCACGCTCATCACTTTGCCCTTCTGATCGAGCAGGTAGTTAATGGCGGCGATCATGGCGGCGGGGTTTTTCAGGACGTCGCCATCTTTGAGGCGCTTGTCCATGTCGGCCGCGCCTTCGAGGACCGCATCGACGTCAATGCCGCACATCGCGGCGCTGAACAAGCCCACGGCGGACATGACACTGAAACGCCCACCCACCCCATCGGGGACGACCAGCGTGCGATAGCCTTCGGCGGTGGCGATTTCGCGGAGCGTGCCGCCGGCGGCATCGGTGGTGGCGAGGATATTCTCTTTGTACTTCTTGCCCAGCTTCTGCTGGAGCAGATCGCGGAAGAGGATGAATTGCGAAGCCGTCTCGGCGGTTTCGCCGGACTTGCTGACGACGTTGAGAATCGTCTTGCGGATTTTGGGGGCGATGAGATCAACCACCGCCTTGATCTGATCGGGATCGACGTTGTCGAGCACGAAGATCTGCGGGCCCGGCCGGGTGCGGTCGGACATCAGATTGTATGTGTAGGGATTGAGGGCATTTTGCAGCGCGATATTCCCCAGCGCGCTGCCGCCGATGCCCAGGACGATCAGCACATCGCAGCGATCGCGAAAGTGCTCGACCTGGCGGTGGATGGCATCCACCATTTCCTCGTCACAGGGCAGATCACGATACTTGAGCTTGCCGGCCTTGCGCTCATCGTTCATCTGCTTGGTGAGATCTTTGATGCGTGGTGCAATTTCCTTGAGTTCTTTGTCGGTGACGCCATGCTTGCCGCCAACGGCTTCAGCGGTGGCATTCTTGTAGTAGAGACGAAGTTGATCCATATCCTTCCCTTACGTGCAGATTGAAAGCGGGGTAGTTTAAGACTCGGCTGGGTAAAGGCAAAGGCGTTTTGACGCACAAATGAAATAGCACGGGTGACGGTGAAATTTGCTAAGAAGGTGCCGAGGATCACTTATGACATGTAACATCGACTCCCGCGGCAAGGCAGCGCGGCTGATTTACGGGATAATTCTGCTGTTCGGGGCGATTGCCATGATCGTGTTCTGGGCAATCCCCAGCGGTGGAATTTTGGGGTGGGTTATTTCTGTGGTCTGTGCATTATTGGGTGCATTTGCAATATTTGAAGCACGAGCGGGGTGGTGCGTGGTGAGGGCGATGGGGTTTAGGACGCCGATGTAACCCCAATTTCTAAACATTTAGCGGCCCAGCGTGATTTTCAGGCGCAACCTTATTTGGTACAATTGTACTCATTATGGTTACAACGTCGGCACCCGGGGCAATACTCTTCGGTCGCACACGGCAGGCAATTCTTGCCTTAACGTTCCTTCGCCCAGATGAAATGTTTTACCTCCGGGAAATCATTCGGCGAACAGGATGCGGCACGGGTGCGGTGCAGCGCGAACTCAAACTGCTGACCGAAAGCGGAATTCTTCGCCGAGACCGGCACCGGTTTTTCCAGGCCAATTCTGGCTCGCCGATCTACGGGCCGCTGAAGCAGATCGTTATTCGCACGGTTGGACTGGGCGATCGACTTCGCAGTGCGTTAAGCGACGTCGTCAGCCAAGTGGCGGTGGCATTTATCTTTGGCTCATTCGCTCGCGGCGAACCAGACGAGCGAAGCGATGTGGACGTGCTAGTTATCTCATACGACAATCGCCTTACGGTGGAGCATGTCAGCGCTCTGTTCCGTAAGGAACAGGAACAAATCGGACGGGAGATTAGCCCGTTTGTGCTCAGTGTGGACGAATGGAAAGATAAGCTGAAGATGGGGAACGCGTTTATCGGGCGGGTGATGAACAGCGAAAAGGTTTTTTTGATCGGAGGGGATGATGAGCTTAAACGACTGGCAGAGGAACGGATGGCTCAAGGCTCACAATCCCACAGTTCAGGAAGTCACAGATCTTCTCACGCTGGCCGATCGCGATCTTCGAAACGCAAAGGCAAAGGGTCTGGACGATGACTGGCGGTTCAGCATCGCCTACAACGCGATTCTACAAGCTGCGACGGCCGCATTGATCGCGTCCGGTTACAGTGTGCAAAAGGGTGACTCACATCACTTTCGAGTAATCGGGTCAATGGCATTTACGCTGGGCCTAGAAGCGCAATTACTCGATAAGCTTGATCGCTACCGCAAGCGAAGGAGCATGACGATATACGACGTGGCCGGTGTCATCACGGCGATAGAATCGAAGGATATGCAGACTGTCGCCACTGATATTGTCGGGCAGGTTCACGAATGGCTGGCGCAAAAGCATCCCGGGTTGATTAAGCCAAAGAAATAGCCCGACGCGAAGATACGCAGTGTTGCGGCGAAGAAAAGCCGCGTCACGACCCGGATGTAACCGCTGATTTTTGCTCTCGCTCCCCGGTGCGGAGGGTGAGTTCGGGGTACCAGAATTTCATGACGCCCCAGTAGAGGCGGTCCTGGACGGGGAGGGGGATGAGGCGGGAGCCCTGCATTTCTTTTTTGTATTGGCCGCCGACCCAGACGCCGTTGGCGGACCAGGCGGATCCGGTGTCGGAGTCGATGAACATGGCGTTTTTGATTTTGTGATCGCGATCGAGGCTGAACCGGGGAAAGAGCTCCTGTTTTTTGAGGTAGCAGGAGAAGGCGCGGACGGGCTTGTCCGGAGATTCGCGGAAGACAAAAGCAGGGACTCCATCGACTTGAACGCGCTGGGGTTCGGGGCCGACGTCATCGGCCTTGAGGGCGGCGGGCTGCGTGGTGCCGATCAGGACGATGGAACTGTTGGCCGGGTAATCGAGGATGGCCGGGGGCATGGGGTAGGCCGGCTGGATAGGGCCGTGGGGCGGGGCGGCGGTGCGGGGTTTGGCCGCGGCGGGCGGCTGCATGATCTTGGTGAGCGGGTTGGAATCGCGCCATTGCCTCCAGGTTGTGGTGCTTAAAACGACCGGCGCTCCAAAACCGACCGGCTTTTTGCCGTTAATCAGTTGGCCGGTGAGGGCGTTGATGAACTGGCCGTCGGCGCGGTTGTAGAGCAGCATTGCGTTGGCGGGCATCGAGACGATTTCGATATCTCGAGCGCGGACATCGCGGTTAATGGTTTGGCCGACCGCGCGATTGGCGAAGGCGGACCACATCAGCATCATGCACTTCTCATGATCGCTCTGGAGAATCACGGGGTTGTCGAAAAGGATGGAGTAGGGATAGGCAAAATAGCTATCGCCAAAGTGCAGTCCGACGATGTAATCATCATCGTTGGGAACAATGGGGGCATCAGGGGCGGCTGCAAAGGTGGGATTTTCGATGACGGTAAGCCCGCCGGCCGGATCGGTTACAAATCGATGGACGAACAGCGCCAAAACCGGCCCAAGCCCGATCAGCCACCAGGCGCGGCGTTTGCCGGAGACGATCAGGCCCAATAGCACGATGCACAGGATCAGGGAGAAGAGGACGAGCGGCCACTCGAGCCGCCGGGACCAGACAATCAGTTCGACGCCATGTGCGTATTGCGCCCAGAAAGGATGCGTGCCGTAGGCGGCCACGGCTGCGGACAACACTGCGATTGCCAGGAGCAATACGGGAATGAACACGCGTCAAAATTAACCGTTTTGCGGGAAAATGCGAGGATACGGACGGCATTTTCGCAGATGGTTGGAGATATTTGGCTCGCCAGCAGGGAGAGTGCTTGTGGGCGAACATTGCTTGCACGGGTTGCAAACCCAATACCGTTCAACGCTGGATCACGATGCAGTCTCGGAA
>DAIRGS010000331.1:0-7862 GCA_036794395.1 Tepidisphaeraceae bacterium
GGGTTAATTCATCCGTGCAAAATGTTGGGTACTCCGGGGGAGGGTAGGGAGGGGGGTTTACGAGCCTCCATCCTCGATAAAGGAATTGTGGGAAATGACAAGCGGCGTACCGGTGGAGGGAAAAAGGAGCGTTACGCTTCCGTTGCAGGTAGCACGGCACATTCGTTTTTGGAGGCATAGGGCGGTTAGAATGCCGGCTTGGAATTGATGACTCCGCTGGGCGCAAGCAGGAATTAGCTATGGATACGGGGTGGATTTGCTTTGGGTTGTTTATCGCGGGCGCGCTCAGCTTCATTGCGCACTTGATCTGGGTTGGAATCGGCCGGCTGTTTGGGTTTGGGAAGATGCCGCGTTCGACCTTTACGCAGGAGGCGGACGAACTTCGAACCCAGCGCGAGATCGATGCGCTTTATCACGCCAATTTGATTGATGCGACGACGTATCAGCGGGTAACGCAGGCGTTGCGGATCGCCCGGACGCGGGTTCGCCAGCAGCCACCGCCCATCCCGAGTTTGGCGGTTATGCCTCCGCAAGTTTTGGCCCCGCCTCTTGAAGCGACGCCTGTCGTCGCACCGCCCAGTGTGAAGCCTGATGTCGTGTTGCTGCCGGTGCAGCCGGATTCGGGACCCGAGATTGCGCCGCCGCAGATCGCTCCGCGACCACCGTTGGTTGTCCCTCCCATTTCGGTTCCAACCCCCCTGCCGCCTCCCCCACCGCCGAAGCCGCGCGTGCCGCGCCGATCGATTTCGGACGTGATGGCAAGTTTCATGCGCGACAGCAACATTCGCTGGGGAGAACTGATCGGCGGGATGCTGATCATCGGTTGCTCGATCGCGCTGGTGGTCAGCTTTTGGACGCAGATTGCGCATCACTCGTTTTTACAGTTTGGGGTGTTCACCGGAATCACCGCCGCCACGCTTGGATTGGGGTTGTATGCCGAGCACCGCTGGAAGCTGCCGACAACAAGCCGGGGAATTCTGCTCATTGCGACGCTGCTGGTGCCGCTCAATTTTCTTGCATTCGCGGCGCTGTCGCACGGCGCCCGCCCGACGTTGCTTGAAACTGCAATTGAGATTGCCGCACTCGTCTGGTTCGGCTTCCTGACCTGGCGGGCGGCAGCAGTCCTAGCGCCATATTGGCCGGGCTTGCTGACCGGCGGAGTCGTCGCATTGTCGGCGTCATTGCTTGTGATTCAACACGTGGGGCGGAATCGGATCGAAGGCGCGATGATTGCCCTGGCCGGGCTTCCGATTGTGGCTTACGCGAGCGTCATCGGGCTGATGCTTTTCCGGGTGAATCAGTGGAAACAGATTCGCGGTCATGCCGTGGAGGCGATGTATCTTTTGCTGGGCGTTCTGACGTTCGGCACCGCGGCGGCAGTTGGGCTGGTGATATTTCAGTCTGCGGCGCCGTGGTGGGCCGCGCATGAATTGTCGCCTCTGTTAAGCCTCGCGATTACCCCTGCACTTGCGACGGGATTGCTGGTCTGGCGCCGCGTTAAGGATCGACGGCTCAGCGGTGCCCGAACCGCCGGGACTTCAATCGCCGTGGCCGCGGCTTTTTTAATGTTGGGGGCAATCGGTGTGGCATGGCCTGATCCGGCACTCATGCTGCCCCTGTGCGCCCTTAACTTTGTCATTCTCACGGCGATTGCGCTCTGGTTTGAAATACCCGCGGCCCACTGGATCGCCCTGCCCTGCCTGATCGTTGGACACGTCCTTGGATTCCACGTTCTCCGCGGGCACGTCGGATGGAGAAGCTCGGCGGGCGAGTTGGCATCGGTCCTCCTGAACGGGTCGAGTGGAACAGCATTGCTTCCACTATTCGTGCTGGTCGGAGGAGCGGGCGTTTTGCTCCGGCGCTTCGGCAAACTGCTCGATGCCCGAACCTACCATCGCATCGGACAGGCGATCGCAGTTCTAAGCATCGCGCTCGTCACCAGGAACGGGTTTGGCATCCATGGTGATCCATACGGCGCGACGTGGGTTTACCTCTTTTATTCCATCGCGGCGTTGATTGCGGTCATGCGCGCGAACAAGACGGATCGCGGGTGGGTCGGCTGCCTTCTGTTGCTGGCATCTTCGTGCCAGTTTTTCCTGACGCATTCCGTTACGGCTTATCCCTGGTCAACCGGATTACTTGCGGGGGCGACGCTGGAAGTAGTTGCTGGGCTCGTCGCACTGCGAATTGTCCGGCTCCGGTGGGTGCTGGGCCTGTCGCTCAAATGGACGGCAACCCTCGCGGCTGCGGCCGCGGCGATGGTTTTGATCCCCGGCGCATCGATAAACGGCGCAGGTGACATCAGTCTGCACATCCTCTGGACGGCGGCCCTCTGGTTCGTCATCGCATTCGCCGAGGAGGCCGAGCCAATCTTTATTGCCGCGGAGGTCGCACTTGCAGCCGGGGCGGCGGTGCGCGTGGTTGCGGAGGTTTCGCGGCATGCGTGGTTTCATCTTGCCGATGCGCCGCTGCTGCATCCGTGGACGCTCCAGGCGATCGGAATTGTACTCGCAGCACTTCCCCTGACCGCGATGTTGATCCAGATGTTTGCGCCGCCGTCGCTGTCGATTTCGCGGTGGCTGCGGTCTCCGTGGTCGTTTGATCGGGGACTTCTAGCCACGTTATCCATCGGCCTTGCAATCATCATTTGCGCGGCCGAGTTTCAGGCGATTGGGGTTGAGTTTGCGACCAACGGATCGCGGCGCCTGCTGGATTTCTGGCCCGCCCACGTTGCTGGTTTCGGATCGTGGCTGCTGCTGGGATTACTGCTGATTACCGTGACCGGCTGGATCATCGAAAAGACCGAATCGCACGCCCCGCTGCTGTGGCTCGGGCTGGCGATTCTGGCGTGCCCGCTTGCGGCGCTGTATCGAGCGGATGCAGGTGCCGCGGCATCATCGCTTCGATGGCTGCTGGCCGCGTTTGGATTGGCGGCGGCCTCGCTGATCTGGATCCGGGATAGCGCTCCCCGCGTGCTTCAGCCGGTGCTGCGTCGGACGCTGATCACCGATGCCCGCGCGCTACTGGTGGCGTTTACGGCTGTGCCGGTTGTGGCGCTGTCGATTTATCCATCGTTTCTATCTCTATCAGGACACCATATCGTGGGTCCTGATCCGGCGAGCTTCTTCGCCCGCGTCGGCAACGCGATTTCGTACGCCGTTCCGCTGGCGATTGTGGCGGTGACGTTCCTAGGCCATGGGATACGCGAACGCTCACCAGGATGGGGTTTCGCGGCCACTTCGACCGGCAATCTCGCAGCGACGCTTGCCTATATCCTGACGATCAATGCGACGGCCGATGCATGGGACGTTTCCAACACACTGGTGCTGGTGCAGCTTAATGTTGTTGTGCTGACGCTCTTCGCACTGGGATGGATGAGCTTCCGATGGTGGATTTTCCGCGGGCAGACAACACCCCCCGCCCCAACGCTGCTGACAACACAAATTGGCATCGCACTGATGGGCGTTGCAATTCTGCTGGCTCCGCCGGCCGGTTGGCTGCTGATCGCGCCGACGTACACGCGGGGTCTTTCGACGATTGGAAGCCCGCTCGGATGGCTTGCGGTGATTTCGGCACTGGGCGCCCTTGCGTGGCGGCTGCGCCGATTGACGGCGGCATTTGCAGCGGTCTGCGGAGCGGCACTATCACTGATGCTGGCCAGCACAGCGGCACACTGGGATAAAACCAACTGGCTGAGCTATCACGTATTAATGGCGTCTGCGCTGGCGGCAACAGGCGCGACGCTGGGCGTTGGCGTGTGGGTAGCCCGACGACGGCATGGAGTTGCGCTTCATGCAGTAGATGGGAAACCGCCCTTTCCCGAAGGCGATCAGGCCATCAGGCTCCAGTATCAGCGGCCCGACCCGGCTGAAGGGGCAATGCCCGCAACCGATGTGGACACACGCGGCGAACCAATCCAACCGATGTATTTGGGCTGGACGGCGGCGCTCAGCGCATGGGTCGTGCTGCTGGCGTGCCGGGCGATGTTGACCGATCCCCAGCGGCCCTGGTGGTCGACCTCGTGCACGTTGCTCTTGAGCGTTTTGTGGGTGGGCGTTTCCTGTTGGATGGTCGCTCCACGCTTGTTGTACGCGGGCGCGCTCCTGCTGAACCTGGCGGCTACGTTCTGGTGGATTGAGAAGCCCTGGGTGATTGGGCCCAATCCGCTGCTTGATCTGGTGGCGATCAATTGCGTGGTGCTGGCAGCAGGTGGGCTTGCCGCTCTTGTGCTGCATTTTCAGATATTTCAGCGCGAGCGACAGTTGCCAAGCGTTGCGCTTCCGCCTTTCCATCGCTTCGCGGCATTTGTCTGCACGCTTGTGATTCTACTTTTGGCAGCGTGCTCACTGGGCTCGGCACTGCATGGATCGCCGGCGATGGGCGCGGCGCTGACAACATGGCTGGCTGCGGTGGCAACGGTTGCTCTGCTGGTCGCGACGCTATCTGATCCGGACGCCGGACGGGCTCAGAAACAGCTCTATGCTGTCGGGCTGGAAGCGGTGGTTATTTTGGTGGAACAGTTTCATGTTCCACCCAGCCGCATCGCCTGGACCTATGAGATGGCGCTCGCGGCGTTCGCGCTCGTGAGCACAATCGTGTTTTCGGCTCGGCGACTGATTGGAATACTGCTCGAGCCCCTGGGGCTTCCCCGGCAGCGCGAGGAGAAATCCATCGCATGGTTCGCCTGGGCCAATACGCTGCTGGCAATTGGCGTTTTGTATCTTGCCGGGCAAATCGACTTCACCAATCAGCTCACATGGCTGCGCGTGACGGCGGCCAGCGCCGCCCTGATTCAATTGTTCGCCCTGGTTATCATCGCCCGCACCGATCCCACGCTCGACTTGCGCCAGATCACGATTTTTCTAACGACCTGGGGATGCACGATGTGGGCGTGGTCGTGGATGCCGCTATCGAGCATTTCGCCCCTGGACCGGATGGCGATCGCATTCCTGATCTTTACGCTCGCAGATGCAGTGTCTATTGCGGCATCGCTTGCACACCCATCGGCGGAAGCTCTGTGGAGGCGCGCGACTGCTTCAATGACCCCGCTCTTCACGGCGCTTTGGATACTGTGCGGCGTGGGAATGATCGGCCGGGGCGTATTCGAGCGAATAAACACCAGCAGCGTTCAACTCCATACGGGCCTTGCATGGGTAGTTGTCGCATTGTTCGTGGTCGGCGCGGTTGCGACGATTCTGTTGGCGCTTCGCAAGAATGAAGCGGATCCATTCGGCCTGCCCGTGTTTCGACGTAGCGTCTACGTCTACGCAAGCGAAGGATTGGTTCTGCTTGCGTTGGTACAGGCCCGGCTATCGCTCCCCTGGTTATTCGGCGGAGCGCTTTCGCAATACTGGCCCATCCTCATCATGGGGCTGGCATTCGCGGGCGTAGGGGTAAGTGAATTGCTGCGCCGCCGGGGTGTGTTGGTCCTGTCGGAGCCCTTGCTGCGCTCCGGCGTTTTCATGCCGATCTTACCGGTGTTCGCGTTCTTCCTCGCGCCGTCAAAGATCGACTACTCAACTTTGTTATTCCTCGTCGGTTTCTTCTACGCGGTGGTTTCGACCTCCCGGCATTCATTCGGGTTGGGAATGCTGGCAGCAGCCGCCGCCAACGGCGGGCTCTGGGCGCTGCTGCATCGCCAGCCCGAACTCGCGTTCATGGTCCACCCCCAGTTATGGCTCATCCCCGCGGCGATGTCCGTCTTGATCGCCGCCCAAATCAACCGCGATCACCTCTCCCCCCCAAACCTGCGATTCATCCGCTACGCCTGCCTCATGGTCGTCTACGTTTCCTCCACGGCTGACATCTTCCTCAACGGCGTCCACGATCACCCATGGCTCCCCATGATTCTGATCGTCCTCAGCGTCGGCGGCGTCCTGCTGGGCATGGCCTTCCGCCTCCGAGCCTTCCTCTTCTTAGGCACCGCCTTCCTCGGCATCTCCATCCTCACCATGATCTATTCCGCAGTCGCAAACCTCCACTGGACCTGGCTCTGGCCCGTCGCGGGCATCGCCCTTGGCGCGGTAATCTTCGCGTTCTTCGCCCTCTTCGAAAAAAAGAAGTCAGAAATGCTGGCGCTCGTCGAGGGACTTAAATCCTGGGATTAACCACGAACACGAAGCCACACGAAGGAACATAAGAAGGAACGAACCACAGCGGACACAGAGAGCACAGAGGAATTCACCAAAATCCACCACGCCATCCGCTACGCCACAGAATCTTCCGACCCAGCCGAACCAATCCCCAAAGATCCCTCATCGAACCCACCCAAGCCGGGTGCGCAGCGTAGCCCAGCCCCGGACCCGAACGCGCAATGACGCAGCACAGCTGGCATTGATCCCTGTGACTGGCCCCCGTTTCCCCGTGATAACGACGAACGCTTTCCCCAGACGCAATAATTCAGGGTTGTCCCGTTATCTGCGTTTCGTTATCTGCGTTTCAGGGTTGTCCCGTTATCTGCGTCGGGACGTTTGAGCAGGCCGTAGACAAGGCGCTGAGCAAGAAGAAGCCGGCGGGGGGCTGGCCGAAGTGAGCTGGCCGATTATTGAACGCCCGGCGGGATCGGGCCTCCAGACCAGCCCATGAGCTGGCGGACGTCGGGGTTTGATCGGTCGAGCCGGATCGCGTCGTGGTTGCCGTTCACCGCGGTGGTGTTATCGCTGGAGTATTGCCAGAAGATGGCATGGCCGTCGGCGAAGCTGATGCTGGTGCCGTTGGTCGAGCCGAGACGGTGGTACAGGCCCAGGGGCTGGCAGTATCCGTCGGGGTAGATGGGTGAGCCGAATCCGCCGTGGAGTCGGCCGCCGGCGATGGCGACGTCGTCGGCGTCGAAATCGCCGTCGCCGTCCTCCGCGTGGGTTTGCGCCTCGATGAAGACGAACACGCGGTCGGCGTGCTTCAGCTGGCCGAGAGTGAAATACGGCAGCGGCGTTCCCACCCGCCCGGCCAGCATCGCGTTGATCGCGTACCAGGTGTTGGGCGGATCGACTTTGTTGGGGCACTGGTAAACCTGCGGGTGCCGCAGGTACGGCCAGAGCATCCCCGTGGGAATGTCGTGGGCGTCCTTGCCGTCGGCGATCCAGCTCCAGAATCCGACCCCTAACGGACCGCTTTTGTCCAGATCAACACCGATGTGATAGTCGATCCAGGGCGAGTCCTTGGAGGTGTTGAAGACTTTTACGGCGGTGGTGCTTTGGGTCTCGGCGGAGCAGAAATGGCCTTTATGCTCGTCGGCATACATCAACCAGGCCATGGTCAATTGGCGCAAGTTCGATACGCACCGAACCCGTCGTGCGTGCTCGCGGGCTGCGGAGAGGGCCGGCAGCAGAATCGACACGAGCAACACGATGATGCCCAGGACAATTAGCAGTTCGACCATGGTGAAGCCGAACCGGATCTGACTACGCACGGTGGTCTCCAGCACTATACTGCCATGACCTTGGGCTGATGCATTCAAAGAATCTCGGAATTCCGACCGAGATACAAATTGGTGAACCTAGCGGCCTTTTTTCCCACTCATAAGTCCTTAAAGCAATATTCTGCGGTTTACTCAGGTACATACTTCCGCCCTTTTTCTTTAAAATCATTACCCACACCAAGATAACGATGAATCCGATTATTAGTCCTGCCTTAGCAAAACCTTTGCCTTCCTCGTTGTTTGACGAGGACATGTTCGTAATCGCTATGCCGCACATTATAACCCCAACGATTGCAGCTGGTGCCAAAAAAAGCCCGCCGAGGGAGAGCCAGAAACCAGTAATCGCTTTCCCCTTTTCGCTTAGGCCGGCCCGGTTGGCATAGGCGGGGGCTGGCATGATGAATATAACGTATTTTTCGCGTGATTTTGGTTCATCGTTGAGTTA
>DAIRGS010000332.1:0-7858 GCA_036794395.1 Tepidisphaeraceae bacterium
TGGCGATGGTCGCGCTGGCTACTGGCAAGGAAGCTTTCAGCGACTATTCCCACAAGTTCAGTCCCAAAAAGTTCACCCAACCCCAACTGTTCGCCTGCCTCGTGCTCAAGGAGTTTGAGAAGAAGGATTATCGCGGCGTCGGCCAACTTCTCATCGACTGCTCGGACCTCCGCGCGGCCATCGAATTGACCGTCGTGCCTCACTACACAACCCTCCAGAAGGCCAGTCGAAGGCTGCTCAAACTGGACCGAGCAAGGCGCTTGATCGACGAGACGATCCGCCGAATCCGGGGACGCGCCGGCACTGTTCGTTATGCCGCCGTTGATTCCAGTGGCTTCGAGGCTCGCCATGCCAGCCTGGCCTGAGCTTGTCGATGGGCCGCTACTTCATCTGGCGCACCTCCGTGAAAAAGAAGGGAAAAGAGCCGAAAAAGGCGTCATTCTTACAAACGTTTCGGCAAGCTGATGCTCATCGTCTCCTGTGCCACCCATGCGATTCTCGCGGCTGTTCCGTCGGCCGGCCCAACGCCGGACATCGACCAACTCGACGGCGTGCTGGCGGAGTTGCCGCGGTCCATCGCGGTGCGTCACAGGGTGGCCGACGCCGGCTTCGATTCCGCCCACAACCACAGCTTGCTGCGAGACGATCATGGGATGAGATCGACGATTCCGCCGGAGCACGGCCGACCGCCGAAAGATCCCAAGACGCTGCCGGCGGACAAATACCGCAGGCTGATGAAGACGCGATTCAACAACAAAGCGTATCGCCATCGCGCTCAGGTGGAGACCGTTTTCTCGATGCTCAAAAGGAATCTGGGCTCGGCACTGCGAGGCCGCAGCCACTGGAGCAGATGCCGCGATATGCTGCTGCGGGTGATTACGCACAATATCATGCTAATTCATTGAGGTTTTCTACAGAGCCGGACATTCCTAATTATGGAAAGAATTTGCAAAATAAGAATGCCCCCTTTTCTTCGCCCAGTTGTGGCTCATTCCCGCGGCGGTATCCGTATTAATCGCAGCGCAGATCAACCGCGATCACCTGTCGCCCCCAAACCTGCGATTCATCCGCTGTGCGTGCCTGATGGTTTGTTTACGTCATCCTTCGCTTCGCTCCAGGAGGATGACAAGGTCGAGGATCTCGACTAAGCAAGATGAACTCAGGCCTGTCTTCTTATCTGCGGCCATCTGCGGCTAAAAAATTCTTCTCTGTGCTTCCTCTGTGCTCTCTGTGGTTAATCCTTTGTGTATTTCAAGCTCCGACAGCACCCCGTACCGCGAGCGCAATAAAAAACCCCCGCGAGAAAGTTCCCCGGGGGAGGTGTAAGGTTCGACAAGGAGGAAGTCGAGCCTCAAGCCTGGTGGCGTGTCAGTTTCCCCACGCCGGTGGAATGATAGGGACCGAGTATGAGGTTTGCATGAGAATCGGAAAAGTTTAACGATTGTGACGAGTCGTCAATCAATCGCGGCGATTCCCAGGTCTTTGACCTTCTTATTTAAGGTGTTGCGATTGATGCCGAGGAAGTCGGCGGCCTTGGTTTTTACGCCGCCGCACTTTCCGAGGGCGCGATCAATTAGAGCGCGCTCAATTTGATCCATAACCAATTGATAGATCTCGCCCTCGCGCAATTCGTAATCGGCGATGGCCTGATCAGCCAGTCGCTTGGTGATGGACTCGACGGATTCCGACGCCTGATTGTTGCGGCGTTGAGCAGCAAACATTTTAACACTCAGCGGGAGCAGGTCTTCGGTGAAATCTTCGTCGCGGCTGAGTACGACCGCGCGCTCGATGGCATTTTCCAGCTCGCGGACGTTGCCGGGCCAGGGATACCGCAAAAGCACATTGAGCATTTCCCGATTAATGCGGCGGAGCTTGCGGTCATTAAGTCCGTTGTACTTATCGAGGAAGTGGTCGATCAGCCGGGGAATATCCTCGCGGCGATTGCGCAGGGGCGGCAGATACACCGTGACGACATTCAGTCGGTAGAAGAGATCCTCGCGGAACATCTGCTTGGCAACTTCTTCCTGAAGATCGACGTTGGTGGCCGCGATCACGCGGACATCGACCTTGAGGGTCTGGTTGTCGCCGACGCGCTCGAATTCGCGCTCCTGCAAGACGCGGAGCAGCTTGACCTGCAACTGAGGTTCAAGGGTGCCGATCTCATCCAGAAAGATAGTGCCGCCATCGGCGGCTTCAAACCGGCCGATCTTGTCGCGGATGGCACCGGTGAAGGAACCTTTCACGTGCCCGAATAGTTCTGATTCGAGGAGTGTGCCGGTGAGCGCACCGCAGTTCACGCGAATGAAAGGCTTATCCTTGCGGGGAGAGTTGTGGTGGATGGACTTGGCGATCATCTCCTTGCCGGTGCCGGTTTCACCGAGGAGGAGAACGGTCGCGCGGGAATTGGCGACCTGCCCCACCGTGCCGAAGACTTCGTGCATGGCGGGAGAGTCGCCAATGATGTTCTCGAAGCGATATCGATCGCGCACCTGGGCACGAAGCTGGGCGTTTTCCTCCAAAAGCTCTTCCTTCTGCCGCATCACGATGCGGTGAAGTTGAATGGCCTGGGCGAGGAAAGCGGTGATGATTTCCAGGAAGTTGCGGTCGCCCTGAAGCTGTTCCTCGGTGCCGGCCAATCGATCGACTGACAGCGCCCCTACCACTCGTCCTTCAACTTTGATCGGGATGCAAAGGTAGCTTATAGCCAGATCCGCCTCGCCCGGTCCGATGCGGCCGGTTCGGTTGAGGAAGTCGGGCTCGGTTCGCAGGTCGGGAATGATGCGAGCTCGGCCGGTGGCGACGACCATTCCGGTGATGCCTTCACCAAGCGCGTACTTCCCACGTTCAATTTCTTCCGGCGTCAACCCAACTGCTGCTTCTGTGCGCAGCCGCCCGGTGGATTCGTCGAGAAGAACCAAGGTGCCGCGGCGCATGTCCAGCTTGTCGGAGATCAGCTGCATCATCCGTTGGAATGCTTCGCGCAATTCAAGCGTGGAGGCCAGGATATGGCCGATTTCCGTCAATGTAAGCATTTCCCGGTCGGCACGTGGAGCTGCCGAGGGATTAGGCGAACTACCGAGCATCATGACTATAAGATACGCAGGAAATGATCAAATGCAACCAGAAGCGCCAAACTATGGTTTGGTAGTGGGTTGCGATGTCGGGAGGGTGATCTGAACCAGTTTTTGGGCGGTGAACGGGGTTTGAGTTAGCTCGTCGAAAAACGTGACGTTCAGCGTGATGTCGCGATGTTTGGGCACAGTTTGCCAAGGCAAAGTGAAGCCGTACGTGTACTCCAAGAGGGTTGAGTACCAGCCCGCTTTGGCTTGGTCGAGGTTGAGGTGCCACTTTCCGATCGAGGGTTTGGCGGAATCGGCGAGATCAAATGCTTCGATATCGAAGGTGCCGGCGGCTTTGAGCTTTTGGCCCATTTGGTCGACCGGGAAGACGTAGACTGACAAGCCTTCATCGCCCGGTTTGTTTGGGTCAATGTCGGCTCCGCCGGTTAGACGGCCGAACTGGATGCCTTGCGTGGTGAAGAGGCGAGAAAGGCGGGTGGTTGGCAGCGTCGGGAGCGTGCCCTTGGTATCGCGCAGGCCCTGAATGACCTGTTGCGCTCCGGCTTGCTCGGTCTTCAGGCGTTTGACTTCCTCGGACAGAGACTGGTTTTGCTTGCGAAGCTCGGTATTTGCGGCGCTGGGATTGCCGCAGCCGGAGGACAAAAGCAACGCGCCGCCCAGGAGGGCGGCGCGGGTGATCGTGGTCAGATGGGTATTCATTCGTGAGGCGGCCATTTCGTGCCGGCCTTGGAGCCGGCACCACAAGCTTAGCGGATCTTCTCGTCGTCGTCTGCACTGGGGGAGCGACTGGTCGAAGGCGCCTCGGGAGCGCGATCTAGGATTTTGTCCGCCACGCCATATTCGACGGCTTCTTCGGCGAAGAGCCACTTGTTGCGATCGAAGTCGCGGTGAATCAGCTCGGCAGATTTGCCGGTGTAGTCGGACATCAGCTTGTAGAGCCGATCGCGGAGGCGGAGCATGTGGGCGGCTTCGATGCCCAGATCCGTTGCCGGGCCCTGGAGGACGCCACCGATGAGCGGCTGGTGAAGCATGACCTGCGAGTTATTCAGCACATATCGCTTGCCCTTGCTGCCAGCGGCTAGCAGGCACGCCCCCATGCTGGCGGCCATGCCGATGCAGGTGGTTGCGACGTCGCAACGGAGGAACTTCATCGTGTCGATGATGCCAAAACCCGCCGAGACGCTGCCGCCGGGCGAGTTGATGTAAAACTGGATGTCGGTCTTGGGATCATCGTTGGAGAGGAAGAGCATCTGGGCGATGATGGCGTTGGCCGAGTCATCGGTGACGGGGCCGCCCAGCAGGATGATGCGGTCCTTAAGCAGGCGCGAGAAGATGTCGTAAGCGCGCTCGCCGCGTCCGGACTTTTCGATCACGATCGGGATCAGTTGGTTGTTGGTCATTTGTCATTTGTCCGTTGTTTGTGGTCAGTGGTCAGTAGTTTGCTGTCAGATCAACTGACCACGGACAACTGACAAATGACCACTGACTATTTCCTCTGCACAATCTGTAACTCGTTGCCTTCGGGGTCTCGGAATAAAACCGTTTTTCCACCGCCGAGTGCTTCACCGACTTCGGTGCTGAAGCGAACGCCCAAGGCCTTGAGCGATTCGTACGCCGCGTCAAAATCCGAGACGCGGAGGGCAATATGCCGAATGCCCGGCTGAAACCGCGTAAACGTTTCGGGCCGGGGACCGGGATCATTAGCGGGCATCAGCTCGATGACCGCCCCGCCGTCGACCGAGATTGAATTGGCATACCCCAGCACCATCGCCGGCGGCGTCTGGCCATTGCTGGCGATCACCTGCATGCCCAAATTGCGGCAATACCACTCCGCCAGACCTTCAACGTCGTACGAGGCGATGGCGGGATGATCGACGGCTAGAAACATGGGAATACGCAACAGAAAGCAATTGTAGATTTCAAATTTGAGATCTCAGATTTCACCGGCTGATTTCAGATCTGAAATTTGAAATCCCACTTTACTTGGGTTTCGATCCATCGGCGGCGGCAACAGCCACGGCAACTCCGGAGTCTTCGCCGATCACTTCATCGCACAGTCCGTACGCGACGGCTTCTTTTGCATCGAAGAACCGATCGCGTTCACTGTCTTCACGCACACGGTCAGCGGGTTGGCCAGTGCACTTGGACATGACGTTGATAAGGATGTTCTTGGTTTTGAGAATCTCCTCGGCCTGAATTTCGATGTCAGCCGCCTGACCGTATACACCGCCGAAGGGCTGGTGGATCATGACCTTGGCATTGGGCAGGATGTAGCGTTTGGTCTTCTTGCCGGCCATGAACACGATCGCCCCGCCGCTCTCGGCCCGGCCGATGCAGTAGGTGGCGATGTCGCAGGTCAGGAATTTCATGATGTCGTAAATCGCCAGGGTGTCGTCGACGACGCCGCCGGGCGAGTTGATGTACAGGTTGATGTCCTGGTCTTTCTTGACGCTTTGCAGATACAGCATCTGCATGATGATCCGGCTGGCGCTGACGTGGTTGATTTCGCCCACGAGGAACACCACCCGGTTTTCGAGGAGCATTTCCTCGAGCGTCATTTCACGATAACGGTTGTATCCGCTGCCGCCGGGTGGGCCGGGCATGGCGACGGGCATTGCCACGGGCCCACGGCCAGGAATAAACCCGCCCTGAACCGACTCCCGGGCTGCATGTCCAATCACCCGCGCGACCTGTTGCGGATCGGCGTGCATCAAATCCAGATTCGCCATTCGTCTCCTTGTCTGCCTCAAAAGTGCGGGATCGTATGCGTGGCGGCGAGAGGGGTCAACGTATCCGCCCAGCCCCGCCGGTATTGCAAGAATCGCAGTTCGCGTTCTTGAATGGCTCGCTAGTGCCTGTTACGTGTCCGACGATGGCTTTCAGGCCGCCGGCGCAATATATTATCGACATGGCGACCATACGCCTCATCGGTAGCGTCGACGAACATCATCGTCTCTCGGCAGAGGTTCCGGCCTCTATTTCTGCCGGATCGGTTGAAGTAACGATTGTAGTACCCCAGGCTGCCGGCGATGAGGATGATGATGCGGGTTTCGCGTGGTCGGCGGGCGTTGTCGAGGCGTGTGCGGATGAACTCGCCGATGCATCTCACGACATCTACACGATGATTGACGGGGAGCCATTGGATGATCGCCGGTAAGGTTTTATTGCACCACGGTTAGGTGCCCCATTGGCCCGCGGTAGACGGCGGTAGCCAAGTGGCTCAAAGCGTTCTGGAATCGTTACTCCAGCCCGGCAGTGAAACAGCGGTGTGGAATGGAAGGATCTGGACGTTGGCGAGGATCGAGTGGCCTGAGGTATCCCGAGTCAAAAACCATGATTTGCTTGGTGGAGTCTACATATGCCGCCAGTTAGACAGGCTTGGGGCGTGCGGGCGCAGCCCCACCACATCAACCGTATCACGGAATTCTTGCGCCGTGACGTGGTCGCGCTTGGCTGGCCCGGGCTTGGCAGTTTGGCGGGAATGGATCTCGACGAAATCAAACATGTGCTTCGGAAAGTTTACAAGATCCGAGATAAGAGAGAACTCGGGACGAGCGCCGGGTTGCTAAACACGTTTGTGAATCGCGTGAATGATGGCGATTACGTGATCGTCCCATCGCCCGAGGACGGGGCTGTTTACGTAGGAACATTTCGCGGTGGGTATCGACACGCGACAGCAAAGGAACAAGACACCTACTCGCACCAGCGGAGGGTCACGTGGCTACTTGGAAAATCAAGAATTCCTCGTGACCAACTGCCTGAGATTGTTGTCAGTTCGCTGAGGGCCCAACAGCCGATCTTCTCAATAAACTCAACTGCGGTGCGCGACTTTATTGGGCTGCAACCATCCAGTGGTAACGCGGACCCCATCATCTTTGAGATTGACGACATTAGTGCCGTTGAAGGCTCCGTAAATACCGTGTTCGCAAAGCGCGCGCGGCGCGTCCAGAAATTACGTGCTGAGAAGATTCGGCAGGCGCTTGCATCTGGCGGAGGTCGGCTTATTTGCGAAGTTCAAGGGTGTGGATTCGATTTTGAAGCTTTTTACGGTGACGTGGGAAAGGGGTTCGCTCATGTTCATCACCGGAGGCAACTGAACTCGGCTGAAGACGAACGTCGCACTCTGCTAAGTGAACTGGCCATCATCTGCGCCAATTGCCATGCCATGATTCACCGCCATGGCAAGTGCCGAGAGATGGAAGGACTGATCTCGCCCGGAAAAGTGTCCTAAAGTCTCGGTTGGCGCTTTTGGGAATTCACGTCATGGGAAAGCGAAAAAAGATTGCGATCAGTCGTCTGATCATTGTGGACGCACCCGGCTTCGATCCCGAGCGTCCTGATGTGAATGACTTTCTGAATCTCATCCAGGCCGCCGCAGAGAGAATAGCGGCAAGCCCTGTCGCGTCAAAGGCGTCCATAAAGACGCCGGCTGGCAAAAAAAAGAGGAAAGCAGTCCGCACCAAATCCGGCACTTTACGAGTGCGGGCTCGAAGTCGAAGTGATAAACCCAATTCCTCGGCGAAGTCCTCTCGCCGAAGTCACCCGAAAAAGAAATGAGTGACTACAAGCGAACGTGATTCGCTCGAGCGTGGTGTCGTCCGCCTCTTTGACACCTGGCTTCCGAAGTGAGGCGCACTGCTGGTTTCGCCGTAGTCCCTTCATCGCTGCGACTACAAACAGTGGCATCGTCGAGAACATCATGCGTAGTCGTGGCTGGGGACCACGCTGACCAGTAATTGAATAGCGCTCGAAAGGCACTGTTTTCCGGGGTTTTTTGT
>DAIRGS010000333.1:0-7778 GCA_036794395.1 Tepidisphaeraceae bacterium
TCGCGGGCAGTCGCCAATTCCGCTCGCTTCCCCCGGCGTACCGGTGGAGGGAGAAAAAGGCTGCGTAAAGTGTCACGGACCCGGTCGAAATCATTGGCACGCCGCTCTAAGATACAGGCTCCTATGCCTGGTTACGAAACCGCTGCTTTGCCTGCTTCTCCGGTTGCACAATCTGTCGCGATTGCGCGTCCGGGGTTGATGTTGCCGGCAATGTCGCTGTGCAAGCGGGAGCTGGTTCGATTCCTCCGGCAGCGACATCGGATTATCGGCGCGCTGGGTACGCCGATCGTATTCTGGCTGCTGCTTGGGCTGGGAATGGGCCATAGCTTGCGCGGGACCGGAGCGCCGGGAGGCGAAAATTACCTCCAGTTCTTTTTTCCCGGTACGCTGCTGATGATCCTGCTGTTCACGGCGATTTTTTCGACAATTTCGATCATCGAGGATCGACGCGAGGGGTTTTTGCAATCGGTGCTGGTGGCGCCGGTGTCGCGGGCGTCGATCGTACTGGGAAAGGTGCTGGGCGGGACGGCACTGGCGTTTGGACAGGGCGTGATCTTTTTGGTGTTAGCGCCGGTGGTGGGATTGCATCTGACGGTTGTGGGCTTTGTGGAAGCTTGTTTGATGATGCTGGTGATCGGGTTTTCCTTGACGGGTTTGGGATTCTGCATCGCGTGGCGCATGAGCTCGACGCAGGGATTCCATGCGATCATGAATTTGTTTTTGATGCCGCTGTGGTTTTTGTCGGGGGCGTTGTTTACGCCGCAGACGGCCTGGACCGGGATGCGGTGGGTCATGCGAGTGAACCCGTTGAGCTATGGGTTGGCGGGATTGCAGAGGGCGGTGTTTGATCGGGCGTCGGCTGAAGTGCTGCCGGGCTGGGGAGTGATCGTGTTGGTGAATTTCGGGTTCGCGGCGGTGATGTTGGGGCTGTGCGCGAAGATCGCATCGAAAAATGTCGCGGCGGATTTGCAATAGGATTGATCGATCATGCGTCCGGCACAGAAACGAATCACGATTGCTCTTTGGGGGTTGGTCGTTCTTGCGATGGTGGGGATGGTCGTCGGGAAGATTCTGCGGCCGCACCCCCCTAGCCCCCCTACCCCCCCTGCCGTGCGGGACATGGAGGATCGCGAGCAGGTGAGCACCGGAACGCGGGAACTGTACGCTGTTCCGGATATCGCGCTGATCGATCAGACGGGCGGCGCGTTCAATACCCGGCAGCTCCACGGGCATCCGTGGATCGCGGATTTCATTTTTACGAGCTGCGGAAACGTATGCCCGATCATGACGGCAAAAATGGTTGAGCTTCAGAAGAACACTCCTGCGGCGGTGCATCTGGTTTCTTTTACGGTGGATCCAAAGAACGATACGCCGGCGATTTTGACGGAGTATGGAAAGTCGTTTCACGCGGATTTTGGCCGGTGGCATTTTTTAACTGGGACGGCGATACAGACCGCGGATGCGGCGTATCAGATGAAGATCTCGGTGAAGCCGGCCTCGGCGGAGTCGGCAATCATGCACAGCGAGAAGTTCTTGCTGGTGAATGGCGCGGGGAGCGTCGTTGGGGTTTATGACGGGACCAACGCGGGTGAGGTGAAACGCCTGGAGACGGATGCGACGAAACTTGTCCAGGCGGATGCCGTGGGGACGGCAAAGTGAAAACGGAGTATTTTCCCGTCGTTAACGCATCGCTGAATGCAACGAGTGCCGTGCTTTTATTGATTGGGTATGGATTGGTTCGCGGGCGTCGATACACGTCCCATGCCGTGGTGATGATCACGGCATTGATCACATCGGCAGCTTTCCTCGCTTGTTATCTGACATATCACTGGATCCGGTGGAAGCAGAAAATTGGCGTCACGCCGTTTCCGGAAAGCTCTGTCCGGCGGGTTTATCTCACGATACTTACGTCGCACACGATCCTGGCGATCGTGATCGTGCCGATGATTCTGACAACTGTCACATTCGCGGCGATGCGAAATTGGAGAAAACATCGGGCATTGGCGCGGTGGACTTTCCCGCTGTGGCTGTATGTGTCGGTAACGGGGGTCGTGATTTACTGGATGCTTTACCGCATCGCGCCGACACTTCACAAATAATTTCCACTTCAAGATAAGCGCGGCCACCGTCTCACGAATTGACCGATTCTCCTGAGATCTTTCGGTTTGTGGATATCGGACGCGTCTCATGTATATCCGACAGATTGAGAATTGAGCGGATGCAAGAACTGCATCAGCCCATGCGCGTTTCTTAGGATCGCTATGTTCCGTGGACTCGTTGTGGGTTGTTACCCGCATGAATTGACCAAGGAGCGCCGCCATGTTCTCACGACTGTTCCGCCGGAATTTGAATCGCAATGCCCCAAAAACCCTTCGCAAAGTTGCCCGTGCCATTCACCCCGTCGTGGAGCGGATGGAGGACCGGACGCTGTACAGCTTCACCGTGCCCGGGAGTTACGCTCCGGGCACCACTCCCACATCGGTTTTGGTCGGCGATTTCAATGGAGATTCCAAACCCGATCTGGTTCAGCTCAACGCTTTTAGTCCGACAATCAACGTGTTGCTGGGGAATGGCGACGGAACGTTTCAGGCGCCGATCAGTTCGACCGCGGGCGGAATCCCCATCGGCATGACGATGGGCGACTACAACCATGACGGAAAACTGGACATTGCGACCACCCAGGGCGCGACAATCGAGATCCTCGATGGCAATGGCGACGGAACGTTCCAACTGCCAGTTGTCAATTACGTGGGGGCGTACGCCAACGATATTAAAACCGGTGACTTCAATAACGACGGATGTGACGACCTGGTTACCGCGAGCTTCCAATACGGCGGCACCTCGCAGATTTTCCTGAACGATGGCACGGGGACGCTCCTGCCGGCGCGGAATCTGGCGATCAACAGCCTTGGCAAAGAGGTAGAAGTCGCGGATTTGAATGACGACGGGAACCTCGATCTCGTCGAGACATCCGGCGGTTATGGGGCCGGGATACTGTACGGACGCGGTAACGGGACGTTTCAGTCAATCTCTGCAATCAGTTTGGGGACCGTCGGGCTTTTCTCGACGAACATGGACCTCAAGATTGCCGACTTGAATAAAGACGGGCATCCCGACATCGTCGACGTATCGGGATCGAATTTGAACGTGATCAGCGGCAATGGGAACGGGACCTTTCAGACACCGGTGACTTATCCGCTGGGAAGCAGCCCCACTTCGTTGCAGATCGCTGACCTAAACGGCGACGGGAATAAGGATATCATCGCAAACAACGGCCAAGTGGCGTACGGCCGAGGCGACGGATCGTTTTACGCACCAGTTTCTTCCGGAATCACCGGCGGCCACATCGCGACGGGTGATTTCAACGGCGATGGAGGGGTGGATCTCGTGGCGACCAGCCCAACCGGCGCCGCCAGTGGCGTGGGCGTATCGCTCAACGCGAACAATGACGTTCAACTATTGGCCGGGGCAACAGGACTGTCGGTGAATGCCGCGGCTGATGCCACGGCGGGCAACCCCTTCGCCGTTACGATCACGGCCCTCGATTCCAATGGCAACGTGGATCCAGCATTCCAGGGAACAGTCGGCGTCAGCGGTGCGGCGGGTACAGTGCCGGTCTCGTACACGTTCAGCGCAGCGGACAATGGCGTTCACACAATTGCCAACGCCGCGACTTTGTTTACATCGGGTCTTCAGACCTATTCGGTCACTTCGCCCTTCCTGTCGGACAACTCGGGCACAGTCAACGTCCATGGCGGCGCTGTGGCGAAGGTGACCGTCGCAGCGCAAGCAACTTCGGTCGCGGGCGACGTCACAAGCCTGACCGTCTCGGCACTCGATGCGTATGGAAACGCGACGAACGGCTACCTCGGCACCGTTCGCTTCTCCAGCTCGGATATCCAGGCGGGCTTGCCGGCGGACTACACGTTCATCGTTGCCGATGCGGGAGTTCAAACCTTTAACGTCACGCTGAAAACGGCCGGCGGGCAAACCGTCACTGCAACCGACACCGCCACAGCGACGATCGCGGGCGTCTCGACACCGATCACGGTGGCGCCGACCGTCGCCGCGGGTCTCGGCGTAAGCGGTGGCGGAGGATTCATCGGATCAGTCAATGCCATTCAAATCGTCGCGCGCGACATCTATGGCAACGTGGCGACCGGGTACAACGGGGTGGTTCATCTCGCGACGTCTGACATTAATTCACCCGCTTCATCCGATGCGGCACTGGCCAATGGCGTTGGCACGTTTACGGTAACGCCGATGACTCTGGGCGGTCAGACACTGACCGCAAGCGACATCGCGGCAAGTTCGATTGCCGGCAGCGAAGACATTACCGTGACGCCCGGATGGGGAGCACGATTCGCTGCCACCCCGCTGGCTTCGACTGTCGCCGGGCAGACGCAAACCACAACCCTCACCGTCTACGATTTGTTTGGAGATGTGTCGACCGTGTTCACGGGCTATGTCGCAATTGCAACGACCGATCCGCAGGCTCCATTCAACTACGTCTATTTCAGCCCCGCCGATGCCGGGGTGGAGACCATTGCGGTCACGCTTTACACGGCGGGCACGCAAGCGGTGACGATCTCGGATTATTACAACCCGGGCGTTACCGTCACGCAGACAGGGATTAACGTCGCGCCGGCGGGGCTGGCCACAATTCAGGTCACTCCGTTGCAGGGCACAGTGGCCGGTGTAGTGCAAAACTCGACGGTTTCAGCGCGGGACGCGTACGGCAATCTCGCCACCAATTATCGTGGAACCCTGAACTTCACAAGCAGCGACACGCTGGCGACGCTGCCGGCTGATTACACCTTCACGGCCGCCGACGCAGGCTCGCACACATTCGCCATCGCGTTCAAGTCATCAGGCGGGCAAAGCATCTCGATCGTTGACACTTCCAATCCGCTCAGCCTGAACTACATCCAGCGCGACATTGCCATGACGCCGGCGGCGCTGAGCACCTTCGCCTTCAAGAGCTCCTCGATCAGCAATACGACTGCCGGGGCGGTCTTGAGCCTCACGGTCTCAGCAACCGACGCCTACGGTAATGCGATCAATGGATACACCGGCACAGCATTGCTCAGCAGTACCGACGCGCAGATCACGCTGCCTGCCGGCTACACATTCACGGGAGCGGATGCGGGAGCCCACACCTTCAGCGTCGCGCTGAAGACCGCGGGCTCGCAGACGATCACCGCGACCGATAGTGCAACCAGCACAGTCACCGGAAGCGTTTCTTCCACCGTTAAAGCAGCCGCGACCAGTAAGTTCTCGCTCGTCACCGCCACGAGTGCGACTTCGGGAGTCGCGCAGTCCCTCACAGTTAGTGCTATCGACGCGTATGGAAACGTGAGCACCGGATACACCGGAACCGTGAAAATGAGCAGCAGCGATGCACAGGCCAGTCTGCCGGCGAACTACACCTTCACCAACAAAGACGGTGGAGTTCACACGTTTACCGCCATACTTAAGACGCCGGGCAGCCAGTCGATTACGGCCACCGATGCGGTGAACGCAGGCATCACGGTTACCCAAGCCGGGATCGTGGTGACCGCTTCAGTTGCAACGGTTGCCTCGTTGGGCGTGAGCGGATTCGCGGCCACCACAGCGGGCACGGCAAAGACTTTTGTCGTCACTGCCAAGGATGCAGCGGGCAATCTGGTTTCCGGGTACACGGGCACTGTGGTTTTCAGCAGCAGCGATGTGAAAGCAGGATTGCCCGCGAGCTACACGTTCACCGCCGCGGATGCCGGAACCCATACGTTCTCGGCCACATTCAAGACCGCCGGAACGCAGTCCATTGCGGTTAAGGATGCGATTGCGGGCACGGTAGCCGGCAGCCAGACAGGAATTGCAATCACCGCCGGCGCGGCAGCACAGTTCGTGATTTCCGCTCCGGCCAGCGTAACCCAGGGCATCGGTTTCAAGTTCACTGTGTCGGTGTACGACGCGTTCGGGAACCTGGCGACGGGATATCGCGGCAAGGTTCACCTCAGCAGCACCGACACCAAGTCTGGGTCGTCGGATTACACCTTCAGCAGCAGCGATAATGGTGTTCACACGTTCAGCTATGGGTTCAGCACGCTGGGTGCACAGACTCTAAAGCTGGCCGACAGCACCAACAGTTCCCTCCTGGCCAGTGTCATCGTAAATGTGTTGGCGAAGTAGGAGCGCTTCAGTCGGCGTTGTCAAAGCAGAGCAACCATTCGGCCCCGGGGTTCAGAAACCCCGGGGCCGCGGTGCTTTTATCGGTGGTGACGGGGTCCTTATCGGTGCTTACGCCGTGAGCAAAGACAATCTGCCGGTGCTGTCGCCGAAGCGGGTGCTTTCTACTCCCATGCGGTCGAGGATGGAAAGGTGGAGGTTGCAGAGGGGGGTTCCCTGGGCGTAGGCGAGATGGCGGCCGGAGTCGATGGTGCCGCCTCCGCGGCCGCCGAGGACGATGGGGAGGTTGGCGGGGTCGTGGCGGTTGCCATCGGACATGCCCGAGCCCATGAGGATCATGCTGTTTTCGAGGAGGTTGCCGTCGCCTTCTTTCACGGCCTGCATCTTCTTGAGCATGCGGGTGTATTGGGCGACGTGCCATTTGTTGATCAGGCAATACTGGCGGATGCTTTCGGCTTTGTTTTCGTGGTGGGACAGTTGGTGATGTCCGCCCTTGAGGCCGTCGATGAACGGGGCGAAGTTTCGGTTGGAGACATCGTTGGCGAACATGAAGGTGGCGATGCGGGTTTGATCGGTCCAGAAGGCGAGGACGATCATGTCGAGCATGAGCTGGACGTGCTTTTGATAGTCGCTGGGGATTTTTGCATCCGGCGCAGAAACATCCGTGGGCGTGGATTCAGGATGCCAGGCGCGTTGATCGGCGCTGGTGGCGAAGGCGATTTGTTTTTCCACGGCACGGACGGATTCGAGGTATTCGTCCATCTTGTTCTGATCATCGCGACCGAGTCGGCCGCGGAGATCGTGGGCATCGGCCAGCGCCATATCCAGGAGGCTTCGATCGTCATCTGATCGAGTGGCCGTCGACATGGGGCGGCCATTTGCATCTTTTGCGCCGAAGAGGCGTTCGTACACAGCGCGGGGATTGATCTCGCGGGCGACGGGGACATTGGGGGCGCGCCACGCGATGTAGGACGCGTAGAGACGTGTGAAGCCGACGTTGGCATCGACGCCGGACACGATGGGATCGATACCCAGTTCCAGCGAAGGGAGCGGCGTGCGCGTACCGACCTTTTGAGCCGCGATCTGATCCATCGACGTACCGCCGGCGCTGATGTCGCGGCCGGTGGTTTTGTTGACGTGCATTCCGGTCAGGAAGTTGGCGGTCTTGGCGTAGTGGCCATCGCCTTCGTGGCTGTTTTTCTTGTCGAGACCGGAAAGAACAAGGACGTTGTCTTTTACATCGGCAAGGGGGGCGAGGGAAGTTGGCAGTTCGTAATCGGCGCCGGTGGTCTTGGGGATCCAATTGTTCATCCACGCGCCGTTGGGGAAATACAGACACGCAAACCGAACCGGCGGCTTGGGCGCGGAAATCTGCGAAAGCGTGCCGGCGTGCGACATGGCCTCAAGCCATGGCAGGGCAATGGCAGCCCCAGTACCTCGAAGGAATGTCCGACGACTAAGATGCCAGGATTTGCGGCTCATAGATTTCCTCGGACTGCTTATTTGATCGAAATCAAAAATTGACCACAGACGACACTGAGAAAGCTAATACAAGAGATTTAACGTCGAGTAGAGAAGAGGCGCAGTCATGTTTAGACCAATGACTT
>DAIRGS010000334.1:0-7761 GCA_036794395.1 Tepidisphaeraceae bacterium
GTTCCGAGACTGCATCGTGATCCAGCGTTGAACGGTATTGGGTTGGAAACCCGTGTTTAGCAGGGCCGCGGGTCCAGCGACGGGTGGTATGTGGGAAAACCAACGTGCCGAATCGGGCATTTCCTTCCGAAGAATCAGAAGGTTGTCCGGATGTCGAAACTTGGTTTTCCCACATCTGACGCGGCACTGATGGTCATCCCCCTCGATCATGGCTTACAAAGCCATGTCACAAAAAGCGCCGAATCGTGCACGGTCATTTATACCCTGCCGTTTTTGACAACTGCACTCCCCCGGCTAAACTCGTCCCCTCTTGCGGCGCGGTCGGGTTCTGCGTCCTCCACAGCGGCGTCAAAAGCGGGATCGGAAACGGCTTCGTGAGAGCAAAGGAATTGCTACCTAACGTTGTGCGGATGGCCCTCGCCGTCTTCGCGGCGCTTTTGCTCGCCCCCCGCATCCAGATCGCTGGCGCGCAAGCCGCCACACAACCCCAATCCCAGCCCGCCTCCGTTCCTCCAGCCTCCCTGACCAATCCGCTCGCTGGACACAATGTCGAAGCCGTTCAAATTCGCGGCAACTCGACCGTCCCCGAAAGCCTGATCCGAAACGTCATCCGCACCAAAGAAGGCACCCCCTTCGATCCAGCAGCCGTTCAGGACGATTATCAGCGCATCTTCCAACTTAAGAAGTTCAAAAACGTCGAAGCCCAGGTCGAGCCAACCTCCACCGGCGGCGTCATCGTCGTCTTCGTCGTTCAGGAGCAGACGCTCCTCAAAAAGATCACCTTTCACGGAAATGTTTCCGTTGAATCCACCGCCCTCGAACCAGTAATCGATATCAAAATCGGACAGGCAGTCGACTGGTTCCGAATCTCCCTCGCCCGTCAGGCCATCGCAAACCTCTACCGGGATAAAAACTATCCTTTCTCGCACGTCGATGTTTCATCCGATGCCGTCACCCAGCGCGGCGAGCTGATTTTCAACATCGTCGAAGGCCCCCAGGTTCGCGTTCGCAATATCCGCTTCGTCGGCGCTCACTCATTTGCCGAGGATGAACTGCGCAAGCAGGTCAAATCCGCCACATGGTTCCCGATCTTCAGCGCCGGTAAATACGATGCCGACCAGGTCGATCAGGACATGGGCGCTCTTCGCAAGCACTACAAAGAGCACGGCTTCTTCGATACTCGCATCGGCCGCAAGCTCATCGTCTCACCCGACCAGACCGAGCTCCAAATCGATTTCATCATCGACGAAGGCGCCCGATACATCGTCGATCACATCTCATTCGCCGGCAACAAAAAGCTCAGCGACGTCCAGCTTCGAGAGGGCCTGAATCTCCGCCCCGGCCGCTATTATGACAACGAGCTTTCCCAGCGCGATGTCCAGGAAATCGTCAAGAAGTACAGCTCGCTGGGCTACATCTATATCGCCCCCGGCGTCGGTCGCACCGATCCCGATTATCTCACCATCAGCCCCCAGCCCGTCTTCCTCCGCGAGCCCGGCCGCGTTGAGATGCTCTACGTCATCCAGGAAGGCAAGCCCTTTCGGGTCGGGCAGATTCTGGTCAAAGGCAACGAAAAAAGTCAGGACAAGCTCGTCACCCGCGAGTTCAGAGATTTCGCGCCCGGCAGCCTCTACGACTCTGCCACCGTCCAGGATGGGCTCGAACGCCTTCGCTCCCTTCCCTACTTTCAAAGCGTCAATGCCACTCCAATCGGAGACGACCCCACTGAGCGCAGTCTCCTGGTCACCGTCCAGGAACAGCGCACCGCCAGCTTTAACGTCGGCGCGGGCCTCAGCAGCAATGGCGGCCTCTCGGGCAACATCGTCTACCAGCAGCGAAACTTCGATATTTCCAACGTCCCCGACGATTGGCGCGACATCCTCTCCGACAAAAGCTTCACCGGCGCCGGCCAGGGCCTTCGCATCTCCCTCGCCCCCGGCACCATCTACACCTCCGCCGATATTCGCTTTTCCGAGCCGTGGCTGTTCGATCAGCCCTATCAGTTCATCGAAGACCTCTACCTCCGCGACGCCATCCGCGAAACCTACACCGATCGCCGCATTGGTAACGAGATCACCTTCGGCAAATATCTCGACTACCAGAACTCAGTCTCGCTCACAGTCCGAGCAGAGCAGGTTTCCATCTTCAGCGTCCAGGATCCCCGCTTCCGCGCCACCGAGGTTCTACGCCAGCGCGGCACCCACCCGCTCACTTCCGTAGGCCTCCAGTATCAGCGCGATACCACGAATCCCGGCTTCGTCACCTACAAAGGCACCAACTTTACCACCGGCGTCGAAGCCTTCGGAGCACTCGGCGGAGACTACAGCTTCCAACGCTACGCCATCGGCTGGAGCGGATACAAAACACTGTACACCGATCTGCTCGATCGCCAAACCGTCCTCGAAGCCCGTCTCAATGCCGGATTTATGACCGGAAACTCCGTATTCTTCGAACGCTGGTATGGTGGCGACCTCGGCAGCGTTCGTGGCTTCCGCTACCGCGGAATCAGTCCCCGCTCCGGTCGCGGCAACGACCCCGTAGGCGGCGACTTCTACTTCACCGGGTCCACCTCAGTCAGCTTTCCCATCTATCAGAACGTCTTTCGCGCCGTCCTTTTTGCCGACTTCGGTGATGTCGAAAATGACGTTCGGGTGGGCGTCGTCCGCGCCAGTGTCGGACCCGGCGTGCGCTTCACGCTCCCCATCCTCGGCTCCACCCCCATCTCCATCTACTTCGGATATCCCCTGGTCAAAGGCCGCAACGACGATACCCAGTACATCAGCTTTCAGTTCGGCGGCCTGCTCCAATGACTGGCCTGCGAACCGGGAATTCCTATCATCTTGTCGTGCAATAGCCGTTTCAGAACCCCTCGTGAAAGGACGTAATCATGCGACGCGCCCGTATCGTTTCAATATCTCTCAGCGTTGCTCTCGCGGTGCTTTCCCTCAGCCCCATCGCCCCCCTCGCCTCAGCCCAGGCCACACCCCCTTCGGCCAACGACCACATACTTCGTTCCGCGGTCGTGCGGATCGGATACATCTACCGCAACATGCAGGAAGCCGCTCAGTCCTTCCAGAGCCTCAAGAACCGCTTCACGCAAATGCAGGGCGACGAGGCCAAACGCCGCCAGGAATTGGAAGGCCTCGCCAACCAGTTACTTCAGTTCAAGGTCGGCAGCCCCCAGTGGTTTTCTCTTCGCGACAGCATTGACGATAAGAAACTGGCCCTCGAGTCCTGGGCCAAAAAGATGCAGATCGAGCTCGACCGCGAGAAGAAAAAGGCGTTGATCGATCAATACCGCCACGTCAATGAAGCCGTGCAGACAGTGGCCGAGCAGCAGCACCTTGATTTAGTGGTATCGGATTACACCCCCGAAATTGTCGGCCCCGATTTCGATGGCATCCAGCAGCAACAGCTCGAACAGCTCGTCTTGTCGCGCGCCGTGCTCTTTGCCGGCAAGAAGGCCGACATCACCCAGGAAGTGCTCACGCTGGTCGACGCCAATTTTGCCAAGGAGAAGCAAGCCGTCGGCGCTGCTCCCGCAGGCCCGGTTGGCCACGGCGTACCGCCCGCCCCTGGCGTGAATCCCGCCATTCCGCCAACCGGCCACTAATTGACCACGCGCGATTCCGCGCCTTTACGTGGCATGGGCTTCCAGCCCATGATTGAGGAAGATGACCACCAGCGACGAGTGTGATGTGGGAAAACCAAGTTTCGACAGTTGGTCAACGTCTGAATTTGCCGCCAGAAAATCTCCGGTCAAGGCGAGTTGAATTTCCCACATCTCACCCGGCGCCGGACCCCAAGCGTCTCCGACCACGGCCTGTCTTCGACCCTGAGGCTCAGACCCGAAGGGGAAGGACGTGCCACTTAACAGCAACGGCGCGAAATCGCGCACGGTTATTTAACTTCTTTCGCGACGACGCCCATGCCAACTCTTGCAGAAATCGCCCGGCTTCTCGATTGCGCGCCCCCGCCCGGCTCCGAAACACAGCCGGTCGTCGGCATCGGATCCATTGCCGACGCGCAGCCGGACGAGATCACCTACGTCGCCAGCGACAAATACTCGGCTGCCCTTGAATCAACCAGGGCCGCCGCCGCGATTGCTCCGCGGCGGCTCAAAATTCCCCCGGCCTGGGAGTCGCGCATCCTCAGAGTGGATGACGCCGACCTGGCCCTCGGCAAAGTCCTGCGTCTGTTTGCTCCCCCAGTCCCCCGCCCCGCAGTCGGCGTCGATCCGCTGGCACGGATCTCCTCTTCCGCGGAACTTGGGCCCGACGTTGCCATCGGGCCCTTCTCCTCCATCGGTCAGCGATCACGCCTCGGTCGCGGCTGCGTCATTCACGCGAATGTCTTCATTGGCGACGATGTCTCGCTCGGCGAAAACGGCGAGATCTTTCCCGGCGTCGTCATTCGCGAACGCATCACAATTGGAAATCGTGTCGTCATTCACGCCGGCAGTGTTCTCGGCACCGACGGCTTTGGCTATCGCTGGGATGGGCGGCAACATCAAAAGATCCCGCAAATTGGCACAGTCATCATCGAGGACGACGTCGAGATCGGCTCCTGCGTCTGCATCGACCGCGCCAAGTTCAGCGCGACCCGCATCGGACAGGGAACAAAAATAGATAACCTCGTCCAGATCGGTCACAACGTCGAGATCGGCCCCCACTGCATTATCGTAGGACAGGTGGGATTGGCAGGGTCATGTCGCTTGGGAACTGGAGTCGTGCTTGGCGGCCAAACAGCCGTTCGCGACCATATTAAAATGGGCGACGGCGCGATGGCCGCGGCTTGCAGTGCGGTCGCCGAAGACGTCGATCCCAAAGCCATCGTAAGCGGCGTTCCCGCCTTGCCGCATCGTCAAAGTCTACGCGAACAAGCTGCCTTACGCCGTTTACCAGACCTGGTCACGCAAATGCGTAAGCTCGAGGAAGAATTGGCCACCATTCGCAAGCAGATCGCGCGCCCCGAATAGTCTCAAATCGTCCTAAAGCCCCCGGACCCAATGCCCGAAGGTTTCTAATAGTGCGGGGGCCTCCGTCTTTACACCGCGCTCCATGAGCACAATTCTTGTTGTCGATGACGACCCCACCTGCCGCGAGATTCTCCGGCGGCTTCTCCCGCGAACTGGACACACCGTCGTGGTCGCTACCGATGGGCGCGATGCCCTGACCGCCCTTGAACAGCACCCGCCTCAACTGATCCTGCTCGATTTGGCAATGCCTCAAATGGACGGCCTTACATTCCTCCGCCATCTGCGGGCCATGGAAGCCCACAAAGACACCCCCGTCATTCTGTGCACCGCCCTCGCCAACCGCGACATCGTTCGCATCGCTGCTTCACACGGCGTGCGTGATTACTTGCTCAAATCCGAATACACCATACAGACACTGCTCGAACGCGTCGGCCGCTACCTGCCGACGACGCCACGCCGCTCGCCGGTCCCCACCGCCAAGTCCGCCGATGCGACTTTCGCCCCGCCAGCCTGACGCGAACGACGACACGCTCAGCCCGCTTGTCGGGGCATTAAACTGGATAAACCTCCCAACTTACCTAGCCTCAAGCGTTTGTGGTCATTTTGTTGCGCCCTTCACATGCTTCGCGTGTGGCTCCGTGTTTGCATACCGGACTATCAACCAAATCGTGGTGAAGGGTCATCGACATGTGATTCAAATCGATTGAGGTCTTCTGGGACACTTGGGTGCGTCCCCGCTGATCGTGCAGAGAATTCGGAATTTTCGCCCTGGGTGAGCATAAACGGGTAAACCGATTATGCCGTGAATTCGATAGCTCTTAAGGGCGAGCGATTGATCCATAAAGCGGATGAAGTTCCGCAAGTGGGTCGGTTCGATTGAAGGAGGCATTTATCATGACACTTCCGCCAAATGGGTCGCCGCCCGAGCGATTGTGTGGTTGGACGGGTCTATTGATTGCGGGAACTCTGTTGTTGTCGTTTCCCGCTTCATCTTCTGCCGGAATTGCTCCTGTTGCAGACCTTGGTTCGTTACAGCCCAACGCTAACTTTTCGGTTGGTCAACCGTCCGCCGAGCTGGCAATTCGGAACCTCCAATCCGACCCGTCGAATTTTTCTCAAATGGCTTTGCCCGATCCCATCGCACACCAGGCTTCAGATCAATCGCTCTCAGAGCTGAGCATTCCAAACCTTCCCTCCGACATGATTTCCGCCGACGAGGTCACCTCCAAAGGGTCCGCCAATGCGATTCCAATTCCGCCAGCGATTCAAAGCGGGCTGACGGGCATCGTAGCACTTGGTCTAGGCGCTGGGCTTCGGCGCCTCCGCCGCGCCCTTCGATAACATTGCCGGCTGAGCAGTCCCGGCGTTATGATTCCTCTGATTTACCAGTGGAGGAACTCGAATGCTCAATCGTTGCGCGGCCCTTCTAATCGTATCCTTGTTCTTGTGCACCTCCGCCCTGGCGGCCGATCCTGCCTACGAAACCGGCATCGAATACGCCAACCCCGACAACCAGCATCTCCAGTTAAACCTGGCCCGCCCCGCCGATGGCGACGGTCCATTCCCCGCCGTGATCTGCATTCACGGCGGTGGATTCCGAGCCGGCAAACGCGAGGGATGGGACGCAATGTGCAAACAGTTGGCCGCCCGCGGTTATGTCGCCGGCACCATCACCTACCGCCTCGCCCCGAAGTACCCGTTCCCCGCGGCGGTTGAAGATTCGAAGGCCGCTGTGCGTTGGTTCCGCCTCAACGCGGCCAAGTATCACATCGATCCTGATCGCATCGCTGTTCTGGGTGATTCGGCCGGCGGCCACCTTACGCAGTTCCTGGCGGTCACCAACAACGTCCACGATTTTGACGGTGACCAAAACCCCGGCCCGTCCAGCGCGGTCCAATGCGCTGCCGCGTTTTACGGCCCTTGCGACTTCACCAAGTCCTATGGAAAAAGCGTCGACGCCGCGGAAGTCCTACCGCTCTTCCTCGGTGGCAATCTCGAGCAGCAATATCGCCGTCACATCATCGCCAGCCCGCTTTATTGGGTAACGCCTGATGTGCCGCCCATCCTACTTCTGCATGGCACCAAGGACCTATACGTAAACTACGAGCAGGCAACGCTCATGCACGAACGCCTCAAGGCCGCCCAAGTCGACGTCGAATTATTCACGCTGGAAGGCGCCGGTCACGGCTTCAAAGGCGAAGATCAGAAGCGCGCCTACGCGGCGACATTCCAGTTTCTGGACAAGCACTTCAAGAAGCCGTGAGGGTATCGCACTACATCAGTAACGATGATGGGATTGGGCTGAGCGTGCGCCGGTCAGGCAACGTGCGCGGGGGAGGCGCATGATTCGACGGCTTGGCTGGACGCGTTGGGGCTGTGTGAGGGGAGTTTGGTTGGAGGGGTACCGATCCTTTCGCGCAGGGCATCGGCGATGCGGGAGATGACTTGGGGCCAGTCGCCGAGTTTTTGTTGGCGGAAGAGTTTCATGGTGGGGTACCAGGGGGTGTCTTCCCGATCCAGGAGCCAGCGCCAGTCGGGGGCGAGGGGCATGGCGACCCAGACGGGGACGCCGAGCGCGCCGGCCAGATGGGCGAGGGCGGTGTCTACCGAGATCACCAGGTCCAGATGTTTCATCACCGCTGCCGTGTCGACCAGGGCCTCGGCTGTTGTATCGGTGGGGTCGGACCATTCCAGCAGGTTCATTTCCTTATTCTTCTCGATCTGCTCGGAGCCGTAGCCTTTTTGCAGGCTGACGAGCTGGACGCCGGGGATCTGGGCCAGCG
>DAIRGS010000335.1:0-7756 GCA_036794395.1 Tepidisphaeraceae bacterium
TATCGCATATGACCCCTCCGACGCAAAAAATGGGAGTGCGAGGCTCCTGCCGAGCAAATCTGACCTGAAAAAATGCGCTCGGCGGGAGCCTCGCACTCCCGCTGAGCGCATATGCGATCGTCCTGATCGCGCCGCGGCGGTTCTTGGCACGGAGCGGGGGGAGCGGGCCGATCGTGATTGGGTTGAGGAATTTGAATGGAGCCGGACAGGGGCGGCGCAGGTAAAAGATGCGTGCTACAGTGGGGAAAGCGTAGCATTATGTAGCATGGAGATGCGCCGGTTGCGAGGTGTATTGCAAGCGTTGTAAATACAGTTTGTTATGGCAAGGTATCGGAAGGCATTGGCGGGAAAGCGGTGCAACATTCGTGCAACGTGTGTAGCAAAGTGTAGCACGGGGGCCGATTTTCAGGCGAATAACGGGGGTGCCGTGCTACACCTGCTACACGGGTCTAAGCCACGTTTGGGGGTTTACCGGTGGGGATGGACGAAGACTTCGGTGATGTAGGAATAGATCAGCGAAACCACGGCGACCACCACGCTGGCCCAGAGGGTGATTTTCAGGATCTTGATTCGGTTGGCGACTTCCTTGTCGCGCCACTCGGCCAGTCTTCGGTCGATTTCGTCGAGTTTGCGATCGATGCGGGCTTCGATTTCGTCGAGCTTTGTGTTGACATAGGAGTCGGCGGATTTCTTGATGCGGTTGGAGATGCCGCCGAACAGACCGGCTTCTTCGATGTCTTCGCGGAGGGTGGGGACGGGAGCGGGGCCGGAGGTGCTGGGGGACTGGGGATCGGCGGGGATGAACTGATAATCGCTGGGACCCTCTTCGCCGATGATGCGGGCGATGAGTGAGCCGAGCATCGCCCGGCGTTTGCGGTTGATGCGGGAGAGGAACCCTTCCTTTTTCTTGAGCTTGCGCACCAGCACGGGGACGGGATCGTCGTCGCGGGCGTCGAGGCCGCGAAGCTTGGCAAGCGTGACCAGGCCAGGCTGGGAAAGGCCGGCAAAGCGCATGGAGCGGATGCGGGAAATTTCGTGGGCGATCTGTTCCTTGGAGGCGCTGGAGGTGACGGGCCGTCTGCCCCATCGGACGATGTCGAGCATGGCGTCGCGATCCATGGAGGCGATCAGATGCCGGCGATCGTGAATCGCCGCGACCAGCGCCTGGCGGCTCTTGAAGCTGGTGGGATCGAGGCCGAATTCCTCGGCGAGATGATCGAGCTCATCCCGCGGCATCTCAGAAAGCTGCCGCGGCGGCGCAACGGTATCGGCGACCGCAACCGCCCGCGAAGGCTCGGCGGCGGCGCGGGTTTGGTCGGGGAGAAGTCGTGGCTCATCGCCGGGCGGCACTGGGCTCATTTCGCAGCTTCGCTCCTAGATCGTAGATGACGACATGACCTCGCCAGAGGATCACGAACGTCACGCACAGCAACAGGCAGATCAGCACGTCGCCCCAGAAGGTCTTGAAACGCAATCGGAGGCTGTGGACGACGAGGTACCTGCGGAGAATGGTAACGTACTTGTCGCTGCCGGACAGCACGACGTACCAGCCCCAGAGGGATTGGAGCGTGACGACGGTGGCGTAGATCGTTGCGATGATCGAGACGACCCAGCGGAAGAAGTCGAAGGCGTCGAGATGCATAGTGGGAATTAGGGATTTGAAATTTGAGATTTGAGATTTCAGATTTCAAATTCGAATGACGAAATTCGAAATTCGAATCAAATCCGAATGACTGAATGACGAAATTCGAAACGAAGAAGGATGCTTAAGGGGGAAGCGCCACTAAATCGATCCGGTCTCGTGATGGCAGATCCTTCGCTGCCGCTCAGGAGGACAATGTTTGGGGAGCCGCTTGGTCTTCGTTTCGTCATTCGGTCATTTGAGCATTCGTCATTGATTCGCCAGCCCTGAGCCTGTCGAAGGGTCATTCGAATTTCGTCATTCGTCATTTTCTATTTATCCGCGGTCCCGAGCGGACCTTCGCTAATCATCATTGTCTTCAGCATGATCGGCGGTTTTGCCGCCGAAGAGGGCGGAGCCGATTCTCAGCATGGTGGAGCCTTCGGCGATGGCGAGTTCGAAGTCGTCGCTCATGCCCATGCTGATGTGGCGGAGGTTGGCGCCGCCGATCTTGTGCCAGTGAAGTTCCTCGAAAATTTCGCGAGTGCGGGCGAAGGCCTGACGGACCTTGGCCTCGGGAACGTCAAGCGGGCCCATGGTCATGAGGCCGACGAACTGGAGATTGGGCATGGAGTCCATCTGCTCGGCCAGGTGAACCGCCGCCCCAACGGCAACACCAAACTTGCTGGTTTCCTCGCTGGCGTTGACCTGAAGCAGAACGGGGGTTCTACGGTCGAGCTTAGCCCCGGCGGTGTCGAGCTCCTCGGCGAGGCGCAGGCTGTCGACGCTGTGGATCAGACTGACCAGGGGTATAACAGCTTTGACCTTATTGCGCTGGACGTGCCCGATCATGTGCCAGCGGACTTTATCGGGGTAGCCGCCTTCGCCATGAATGGCCCGGCGGGAGAGATACTCAGTGAGCTGAGCGGCGCGCTGAGTAAGCACCTGCACGCGGCTTTCACCCAGATCGGAAACACCGAGCTGAAGAATCTCGCGGACCTGCTCCGGGGCGGCGGTTTTGGTCACCGCTACCAGCGTAATTTCCGCCGGATCGCGCTTCGCCTTAGCCGCGGCGGCGGTAATACGATCGCGGATTTCCTCCAGCTTTTCTGCCAGTGCCGTTCGTTTGGCCATCTTCACAATTCCCTTCGTGATTCGAAAGGACATTATATGGATGGGCGGGCGGATGGATAGTCGGAGGATCTACTGGTGTTTTCCCGGATGCTTCTTCGGTTGTTTGTGATGCTTATCTGCGATTGGGGCGGTGTCGGTGATTAAGGTGGAATTCGTCGTAGGCGATGTTACCGCGGGAGGGGTTGCCACATTCTGGGAAACAGTGGGCGTTGCGACGACGATCGGGGCGGCAACCGAACCGGTTGCGACGGCGTTGTAGTTGCGGACGAGAAGGACGGCGTCGGTGGAGTTGATGGAGTTGTCGTAGTTGAAATTGCCGCGATCCCAGGAGGGGAACCCGGATGTGTTGAAGTTGGATTGCATACGCGCGGCATCTGCGAGATTCACCACGCGATCAAGGTTTGTATCGCCCGCGACCGTGTAGCGGATTTCGATGGTGTTGGCGGGTTGGCCGGCAATGTATCCATCAGCCGAATCGGCATAACCCAGGGCGAACTTGGCAGAGTTAATCGCTGCTGCGGAGGAAGTAAAAGCCCCGGAGAGTCCAGCGCCGGATCCCGTCCATGTGCCGTTGTTGTAACCGGCTTTAAGCGCCTGCTGGATGAGGGATGTGGGGCTTTGGCCGGGAACGTAGCTGAAATAGAGGGTGCTTTGCGTGAGGTCGATGGTTGAGCCGGCGAAGGGGTTGGTGCCCTGGAGGCCGGTAATGGTGAAGGTGCCGTTGAGTGCAAGAAAATGGGGAAGGGGTTGCTGGCCCGAGCTGTAGTCGAGGCCAATGGTGTCGGCGCCGCCATTTCCATTGAGGGTAATCGTGGCCAAAGGGTCTACAGTCATGATGGTGGCAAATGTCTGGTGCTGGTTCACGCTGACGGTAAAGAACCCACTATTGGCTGAAAAGCTGATGGAATCGTTTCCCGCGGACCCATTGACGATAGCGTACTGGGCTCGAACAGAACCGATGTCCCACGCGCCAGGGTAAATATCGATGAAAATGCCTCGTTGATCGGTCGCTGATTCGCTGCGACGAAGATTCACTCCGCCATTGCCGACGGCGGGGCTCCCCTGACGCGGCGGCAGGGTGGGCGTGGGGCCGTAGTAATAGCCGAGGGGAAGAAGCTGCGGATTGATCGGGGCAGCGGTGGTTCCGGTCAGATCTGTGGAAACCCATCCAACACTCGTGCCCACCGCGCCAATCAAATTGTAGCCGTATGACCACACCAGCCCTGAAACGTCGACCGCCCCGTTGCCCGCGATGATCGAGTCGTCAACGCTGCTGCTGTTGGACGCCAGCCCCAGTCCGCCATTGCCGGAAATCGTCGACGAGATGATGTCCAGGTACGGCCCGCCAATGATCGCCGTTGACGTGTAACCCGTAATCGTGCTTGTATCGATTTTCGAGAGCGTGTGGGGATCGCTCCCGGCGGAAAGTGCAGTCGCTGCCGTTCCATCGCCCAAAAGACTCGACCGCAGGATTGAGTACGAACTGCTGGGCGAAAGCCCACCGTGAACCGTGGCATCGGTATAACTCTGTGACTTCGGCGAGGCAATGCCGCCGTTGAACAGCGTCAAACCAGAGACGTAAACTGACCCGGCCGTGCCGATGTTGCCGTGAATAGAAACATTGAGCGCACCGGGTCCGAAAATCCATACATTCCCGTTGGCGTTTCCCGTCTCGACAATTGGGCTGCTGAGAAAGATGCTGCCTGTCAGACCGGCAGAGAATACGACAATTGACGAAGGCTGCACGGTGGTCGCGCGGTCGAGCGCCCATCGCAGCGTGCCCACGCTGCCGTCATCAGCAAGACTGGTCACGGTAATGGTGTTGGCGTCGTTGAGATAGCGGGCGACGCCCAGCCAGTGCTGACCGGCCGAGACATTGGCAACGACAATAAGTTGGCCCGTTGGCGCAAGGGCCGCGCCCTCGAAAACCACACTGGGGTAAAAAGGGGGCGGGGGGATAAAGAACGGGTCCTGGTCGATCGTAAAATGCGGGTCAGCCGAGCCATTGGGAAGAAGCTTGCGAACCAGTGGCGCTCCGCCGGGGTTAACCACAAATTCCCCGAAATTGCTGCGCTGGTTTCCGACCAGGATGATTTCGCCGTCTGGTTGAAGGATCAGACTGGCCAGCGTAAAGAGATCAGACTGAACGATGTTCCCAACGACATTCTCACTCAGTGTAACCACACCCTTCGTTCCGAAGCCGCCATCGAGAGAACCATTCAGATTAAATCGCGCCAATGAGTGCGGCGTATAACTAAAGCTGGTGGCTCCCGCGGCAACAATCTTCCCATCCGGTTGAATCACCAGTTTGGTAACTGCCCCCGCCACTCCAGTCGAGGGGTTCGTAAAAGCGGCGGCAGTCGTCGCGACGCCCGCGGCGCCGAAGCCGTCATCGGGCGATCCGTTGACGTTAAACCGGTACAGCGCATATTCGCTGTTGAGGTGCGATCCGATCACCACCTTGCCATCGGATTGAACTGCGACAGCTGTCGCCTTGGAATTGCTTCCCGTTTGCCCAAGGTCTTTCGACACCATCCCCGTGGAATTGAATGAGGTATCGAGCAGGCCGGCGGGGGTGTAGCGTGCGATATCGAAACCAACGTTGGGATAGTTGAAGTATGACCCGGCGGCGACGATTGTTCCGCCGGGGCCAAAAGCAATCGAGTCGATTTCTTCATTGCCGGGGAAATCAGTAATCTCTTTACCGGCGGAGCCGAACGTGGTGTCGAGTAAGCCGTTGGAGTTGTAACGAGCGAGAGCGAAACTGGCGCTGCTGATATTGGGCAGTGAATCGACAGTTGCCCCGCCAAGAACAATCTTGCCATCGCTTTGCACGAGCAGCGACGTTGCGAAGGAAAAGTTGCCGATTGACGTTACCACCGAGCCGTTGGTGCCAAAGTTAGTGTCGATCGTCCCATCCGCGTTGAGGCGTTCAAGGAAGAATTGGCCCTGCCCGTCGTTGGCGATGGTGCCGGTCGAACCGGCCAGCAGGATTTGTCCGCTGGACAGGACGGCCGTCGCCTTTACGCGGAAGGTTGTGGCATTGGGCAACTCGACCGGAGACGGATCGTTGAATTCAGTTCGGCCCAGGATGCCAAAGCTCGCATCGAGATCGCCCGGCAGGTTCCCCGAAGGATTGCCGACGACGGTCTGCGGCCTAATCGAGGCGCTGGCGACCGGGGTGCTGTCGTTCTGAAGCCGGGTAACAAAAATCCCCGAAGTCCCGCTGGTATCGTTGTCATTTCCCACGACGTAAATCGACCCATTGGGCGCCATCGCGCCCGACGCGCCGGTGAGACCGTTATGCCCGTCTGAGAAATACTCGATTTGGAAAGAATTGAAACTTGGGTCGGTCGCTCCATTGGCGAGCAGCCGTCTGGCCATGAGCCCGCCAAAAGTGCTGTACTGCGGTGCCGCCCCGGTCATCACGATCTTTCCATCCGACTGGACGTTGAGGCCGCCAACGAGCGCATGAGCACCATAGACGATCGAATCAGGAGGAATCACTACGCCGTCATCACCGAAGGACGTGTCGATCCAGCCATCGGAGTTGAATCGCCCAATTACGGTGAAGTTGCGGTTTGCGCCTTCATCGAAGCCCGAACCGGCGACGAGGATCTGCCCGTTGGGCTGAATCACCATTTTTGAAACTGATGCCGTTTGGAAGGAATCGAACGAATAGAATTGCAAAGGATCCAACGCCCGGCCCGCCAGCCCGAACGACGTGTCGAGACTTCCGTCCACATTGAATCGCCAGACCGCGAGGTCATTTGAAAAACCCCCGCCGACCAGAATCTTCCCATCCGATTGCACCGCCGCGGCGGCAAGGCTTGCATTGAAAATGCTGTTGACGGTCGTATTCCCGCCAAGCTGCCGATAGACGTAGCCAATTTGGTTTAGTGTGATATCGGGTGTTCCATTGGCGTTGTATCGCGCGATGTCGTACACGCCCGTGGAGTACGCCGGATCGGTCGGATGCGCGGGATCCTGAAACTCCCCGCCGCCAACCGCGACGATCTTGTTACCCGGCGCCAGGGAGATTGAGGCGAGTTGCTCATGACCGGGAATAATCGTGGTGACTTTTCCGCCGATGCCGAACGTGCCGTCAGGGACTCCGGCGGAGGTGTAACGTGCGACAGCGAATTGCGCGGTATTGGCGGTGGAGTCAGGTTCGTAAGTGCCGCCAAGCACGATTGAGTTATCCGATTGAATCACCAGAGACGCGCCGCTTGCGAAGCCGGGACCGAAGCTCGTTGTGACGATGCCGCCGGAACCGAATGCGGAATCAGGGGTGCCGTTGGTGTTTAGGCGTTCAAGGAAAAAAGTATTGAGGTGGGAAATATCGGCGCCCGCCGAGCCGGCGAGAAGGATCTTGCCGTCGGATTGAATGGCGGTTGTTTGGATCAGGTGGTAGGCGCTCGGAGTGCCATCCGAAACGAGAAGCTTGCCTCCAATGCCGAAGGTTGGGTCGAGGTCGCCGGCGCTAAGCAAGGCGCGGCGTTCGAGGGATTCAACTGTGAAACGGGCGGATTGGTGAATGAAACGTGAAAATGCACGGGTAGCGCGACGGTGGTTTCTCATAGTGGTTCGTTAAACTTCTCAGATCTGCACGTCTGGATAGACACACATTTCCCCTGGAGGATGGCGTGATCGTAACAAGACGGTGGGTGTATGGGAACGGATTTATTGTGCGTGGTTTTTCTCAGGCGAACCCATCCGGGAAATCACTCTGTGTTGCAGGTCTCGGCGGAATGTAAATAGAATGTTGCTAGATAACCGTGCACAATTCCGCGACTTTTCGTGGCATGGGCTTCCATCCCATGGACAAGGCGGATGATCTCCAGCGACGCGTGAGATGTGGGAAAACCAAGTTTTGACACCGATCAACCTTCTACTTTTTTGCCCGGAAAAAATGCCCGGTCCCGGCGAGTCGGTTTTCCCACGTGGGTGCATGACAGTTTCGGCGGCCGCTCCTTATCCCCTCCCCTCACTCCAGGACAC
>DAIRGS010000498.1:0-1641 GCA_036794395.1 Tepidisphaeraceae bacterium
CGTGTGGATAGCCGACAAGGAGTACATCACTTACGATAACATAAACCTTTGGGGGGCCAATGCGACATACAAAGCCTTTAGGTTGAACGCCGATACGGCCACTCGAAATAACATCACCTTGCAAAACTTCAGTGTCAGCGGCGGCGGGTTTACCGCGGGCGTTCAAATCGGAGGCGATACGGGTAGTTTTGGATGGAATAATGTACTCATTCAAAACTTCGCTATTTCCGCTGTCTCGGGTGATGGTGTATCTGCCTATGGGGCAGGCGGCGCTGGCGTCAAGGTCCACAGTAACATCACGGTGCAGAACGGCACCATCAGCGGCTGTGGTCTCAGTGGCTGCTATCTCGGCAACACGAACGGCGGCCTCATTCGCAACGTCGTCGCGAATGGCTGTGGTGGCGCGTCGACGGTGGGCCCGGTCGGCCTGTGGACCTATGAGAGCAACGCGGTCACCATCCAGTTTTGCGAGAGCTACGGCAACACCAGCAGCAATACGACGGACGGCGATGGCTTCGACATCGACGGCGGCTGCACAAATTGCGTGATCGAGTATTGCTATGCTCACGGCAATTGGGGCTGCGGCTTCATGTGCTGGAATTATGCCGGGGTGACGTGGAACAACAACACGATCCGGTATTGCATCAGCGAGAACAACGGGAGCGACACCAGTCTTTTCTATGGTGAAATTACGGTCGGGCACGGCGCAAGCGCTACCGGCTGCACGAATGCCGCGATCTACAACAACACGCTTTATAACAGTCAAGCGGGAGGCCGATATCTGGTGACGCTGCAAACCGATGCGTCGTCCACCGGGAATTTTGCCAACAATATCCTGTACTCCGCATCGAACACTGGCCTTGTGTACGCCATTGCAAATTCATCTTCTATGCTGTTCACCTGCAATGATTACTTTGCTTCTGGCACGTTCGCGATATCGTGGAACGGAACATCGTATTCCAGCTTCGCCGCGTGGCAGACTGCGACGGCTCAGGAAAAGATTGCTGGCGTCAATGTCGGCTTGAACGTCGACCCGATGCTCAACAGCCCCGGCACCGGAGGCACCATTGGCGGCTACGCACCGCCCAATCCGACAGCCTACGAACTGAGGGCTGGCTCTGCCATGATCGGGGCGGGCCTTGATCTGAATGCGCAGTTTTCGATCAATCCCGGCACGCAGGATTTTTACGGCAATCCGATCCCGAGCAGCGGCCATTACCCGGTCGGCGCATATGCGGGGTCCGGCGTTTAATACCCCCGCTCCCTCAGGGTGAGCGTCAGATCCCATTCAGGAGAGGAGGGGCGCCCCCGTTGAGTCAATCACTCCCGCGCGAAAGATAGTGGATTGACTTTGGGGAGGGCAAACCGTCAGTGCCTGAAAATCAATTCGGCATAAGCGAAGAGGAACCAAAGCCACGCCGCCGCAACGACCACCAAGGCGACCGTAGAGACAATCGGGGAGCGATCATGCGTCATCCGCAAACAGTATCGCTAGCCCATAACGTCGCAAGGAAACTCGCCGCTTAACCTAACCGATCAACCTTACTGGCGTTCCGTAGTGCGTTGCGGCTTCAGCCCCATGAATCATCATGCCCGCATTGCCCGCCCGGAAAGCGTGGCACCAATCTGGGGGCCTTCTTT
>DAIRGS010000336.1:0-7690 GCA_036794395.1 Tepidisphaeraceae bacterium
AAGTCATTGGTCTAAACATGACTGCGCCTCTTCTCTACTCGACGTTAAAATTCTTTCCTGCGTTCTCCGTGGTTCAATTCTACTTTCAATCAAGCCGACTTCGGCGGTGGGGTGACGGCTCGAATATTGGCTTCTTTTAACTGCTTCTCATCGATTGGCGCGGGGGCCCCGCACATCAGGTCGGCGCCGCTTTGGGTTTTGGGGAAGGCGATGACATCGCGGATGTTTGCGATGTTGCGGAGGATCATCACCAGGCGGTCGAGGCCCAGGGCGATTCCGCCGTGGGGAGGCGCGCCGTACTGGAGGGCATCGAGGAGGAAGCCGAATTTGTTTTTCTGTTGTTCGTCCGTGATGCCCAGGAGCGCGAAGACTTTTTGTTGGACTTCCATGCGGTGGATACGAATCGATCCGCCGCCCACTTCGCTGCCGTTGACGACAATGTCATAGGCTTTGCTCTTGACCGATTCGACCTGCTCGCGATCGCGGGTGTCGAGCGTGGCGAGGTCTTCATCCAGCGGGGCGGTGAATGGGTGGTGGGTGCTGGTAAAGCGTTTCTCTTCGTCGTCATATTCAAACAGCGGGAAGTTGACGACCCACACCCACGCGTAATCGGTGGAAGCCGGCAGCTTGAGATCGCGGGCCATTTTCAGGCGAAGCTCGCCGAGCACGCGATGAACGACCTTTGGCCGGTCCGCGCCAAACGCGAGCAGGTCGCCTTCTTTCGCGCCCAGTCTTTCGATCAGCTTCGCCGCGATGGGCTGGACGAACTTGGCGATGCCGGTGTCCAGGCCGGTCGCGGTGACTTTCGTTACCGCCAGGCCTTTTGCTCCAAAGCCTTTCGACCATTCCGCCAGGGCGTCGGTCTCTTTGCGAGACAGCTTTCCGCCGCCCGGCACCGCGATGGCTTTCACCATGGCCGCGTTTTTGAACACGCCGAAGTCGGTGGAATGCGCCAAATCGGTGATATCGTGCAGTTCCATTCCGTAGCGCAGGTCGGGCCGATCCGAGCCATAGCGCGTCATGGCCTCATCGTATTCCATATGCCGGATCGGGTTGGGCACTTCGACATTCAGCACATCCTTCCAGATTTTCCGCAGCAGGCCTTCCATGATCTCGATGATGTTCTCGCGATCGATGAACGACATTTCCACGTCGAGCTGTGTGAACTCGGCCTGCCGATCCGCCCGCGGGTCCTCATCCCTGAAGCACCGGACGATCTGCATGTACTTGTCGCAACCGGCCACCATCAACAGCTGCTTAAAAAGCTGCGGCGATTGCGGTAGCGCGTAAAAGCTGCCGGGCATTAGACGCGAGGGAACAATGAAATCGCGCGCGCCCTCGGGAGTGGATCGGGTCAGGAAGGGCGTTTCAATTTCCCAAAAACCCGCATCACCCAGGTAATCGCGCATGATTTTGGTCACGCGATAGCGCGTCCGCAGGTTCTCCTGCATTTCATGGCGGCGCAGGTCCAGGTAGCGATAGGCCAGCCGTTTCTCTTCGTGAACCGTTTCATGCTCATCGGGCAAAAATGGCGGCGTTGGCGAGCTGCTCAGGATCTCCATCGTCTTGACGCGAACTTCAATTTCCCCGGTCGGTAGCTTTGGGTTCACCACTTCCGCCCCGCGCGCCGTGACTTCGCCAGAGACGCTGATCACCCATTCGCTGCGAAGCTTGCGGGCTTCGTCGTGAAAGGCTTTTCCGCACGTGTCGGGATCAAAGACAAGCTGAGTCAGGCCATCTCGATCGCGCAGGTCGATAAACACGAGATTGCCGTGGTCGCGATATGAATGCACCCAGCCGGCCAGTTGCGCGGTCTGCCCGACATCGGATTTGCGAAGCTGCCCGCAAGTGTGATCGCGGTAACGGGTTTTGATTGATTCCATGGGGTTGTCAGTTGTCGGTTGTCAGTTGTGGGTTGTCAGTTGTGGGCGGTCAGTTGTGGGTGGTCAGTTGTGGGTGGTTAGTAAGGAGTGTGGCGGTGTGGAAAAACGAATGACCACGAACAACTGACCACTGACCACTGACAACTGACCACTCATTGCACCTGCCACGGCCCCTTGGCCAGCCACTTTCTCACAACCGCTTCGGCCGGTTTACCTTCGGGGGTGTAACCCCGGTCTTGGGGTCCGGAGGCATTTGGGGTCCATGACCATAGCATGAAGCCGGCGAATCCTTTCTGGCCGTACCAGGTTTCAAAGTAGGATTCGTAAAGTCGACGTTGTAGATCCAAGTCTAAGGGCACGCTCTCCTGCGTATAGTCCCACGGGTCGCTGGCCGCGTTGCCCTGACTGCACCAACCCACTTCCGTCATGAGAACGGGCTTTTTGATTTTGCGCGAAAAATTGAGGATTTGATCGCGGATTGGCGACCAGCGCCGATTAATTTCATCCACCGTAACCGACGCCTTATCGCCAAGCTTGTAGTAGCTATTCATCGCCATGAGATCGAGCTGATCCCAGAAGGGAATGGCGGTGTAATGGTCCCAGTTGGCCGAGTAGGTGATCAGGCCGTGATAGTCTTTGCGAACTTGGCGGATGGTGCGCGTCCATTGCTCCACCGCCGCCTCGGCCGTCACCAGCTCTGAACCGACCACGTACAATTCAACATGATGCTGCTCGGCCACCGTCGCGTAATGGTGTTCCATGTCGCGATAGCTGTCCCACCAGGTTTCCCACGGCTCTGGGTGAATCGATCCCCGCCAGTCTCGCTGGCCGCTGGGTGCTTCCAGCAGGACGATCGGCATTAGAATCACGCGCAGCTTTTTCTCGTGCGCGTAATCGATGAGCTGGCCGAGTTTTTCGGGCGTTGGCTCGCCCCGCATATCCAGAAAGATCTGTGTACTCGCTCCATTTTCCTGCTTCGAGTCCACCACAAATAGAATGGTATCCAGCCCCATCGCCGCGATCTTGTCCACCGACCGCCCGTAATCCATCACGTTGTCGATGCGTTGAACCTGCATCGCAAAGCCGCGATAGGGCAGCCCCTCGACCTTGCCCGTCGCCGGTGCTAATGGTTGATTGCCTGCGCTCTTATCGGTGCTGACGTGCTCGGCTGCCGGGGGATCCGTCGAAAACACCACACACCCCGCAACGGCGAGATAGACCGACACAGCAACGCCCACGAGGATCCACCAACGGCTTTTTGGCATAACGGGGCGGAATGATACGCGGACAACCCCCTTTTGGAAATTGCACAGTCCTGGCCGAATCGCTCGTCACGGCACTCTGTCACCCCTGCGGCAGTAATCAAGCCTTAAGAAAGACGGCATTTCATCAAATCCGTGCGGTATTCAACGCTGAGGTTGCTGGCACCCTCTTTGCACTGTGTATGGCGATTATCGAACACTCTTACCACAGGAGATGGTCATGCACGAAGTTCTTTCCACAGCGTTCCCAACTGTCGCGCCGATTTTGGGCGATTATATCTGGATCGGCGGCGGCACCCTGGGTCTGATCCTGCTGATTGTCATCGTTGTGCTCGTGATGCGCCGCGTATGATTCGCCGAACTGCGATGGGGCCGCTGTTTGGGGCCCCATCTGCATGTTCGTTGCATTCGACGAAATTGCGTTTGAAGCGGCGAGCGTTCTGGCGAACCCAGTTCGGCGGCTCCGGATCGGGCCTCATATTGCCCGGCTCACCACAAACTCCGCCATCGCATCCAACACCTGCCGCGCCTCGGAATCAGCAAGCCCGGCCAATTCGGCCCGTGCACGCTCAACCATCTGTCGAGCCCGATCCTTCGCATACGCGATCGACGCACTTGGAAGAATCAGGTTGCGCACGCGCTCGGCCTTGTCGGCATCGCGCCCGACCAGCAGCGATCGCAGCAGCGTGCGGTGTTCGAGCGGCGCACTGCGAAGGAAGTGGATCATGGGCAGAGTCATCTTGCCCTTCTCGACATCGATGCCCAGCGTCTTGCCGACCGTTCCTGTATCGCCCACCACGTCAAGAATGTCGTCTTGAATCTGAAACGCGACGCCCAGCGAGAGGCCGTAAGTTTCGAGCCGGGCAATGTTGGCTTCGCAAGCCCCAGCCAGCCGAGCGCCCAGGCCGCAGCAGGTTGCACAGAGGCTGGCGGTCTTCAGGGAGATGATGCGGAGGTAAGTTTCCTCATCGAGATCCCAATTGTTGCGATTATCGATTTGCAGAAGTTCGCCCTCGCAGACCTGATTGGTGGTTCGCCCAATCAGGCGGGATGCCACTTGTGAATCCAGGCTGGAGCACAAATGGTAACTGTGGCTGATCAGGTAATCGCCCAATAGCACCGCCGCCTCATTGCCCCGCAGATGATTGATCGTTGCGCCCTTCCGGCGTAACTCCGCTTCATCCAGCACATCGTCGTGAACGAGCGTCGCCATGTGGACGATTTCGACGACCGTTGCGATCGTGACGTGGGCATCATTCAGGTTGCCGCACGATTTGCCGGACAACAGCACCAGGAGCGGCCGAAGCATCTTCCCGCGAAAGCGCGAGACATGCCGGACCAGCGTATTCACGCACGCGAGTTCGCTTTTGAGCTCTTCGTGAAAGAGTCTGTCCACCGCCGCGAGTTGCGGCTGAACACAATCTGCAATCGCGCCCAAAAGGCTGGTCATGCTGGCTCCGCTGTGGGAGGTATTTGCCATGAGGTCGCGGGATTATAGAGAAGCCGTTCGCTAACGCGAGTGCCTATCGGAAGTTTCGAAAATTATGAAACATGCGCCGCGAATCAGGGCGCGTGACGCTCTTCGGCGGCTCTTTTCTCCCTCCACCGGTACACCGCTTGTCATTACCCACAAGTCCAAATCACGTACGCTTTTCTCCCTCCACCGGTACTCCGGGGGAGGGTAGGGAGGGGGTTCTTTCGAGCGATTTTCACAACTCAGATCACTTGTGGGTAATGACATGCGTACACCGGGGGGAGGGTAGGGAGGGGGTTCTTTCGAGCGGTTTTCCCAGCCGAGATCACTTGTGGGTAATGACAAGCGGCGTACTGGGAGAGGGAAAAAGGGCGACCGCCGAATCTGTCACGCACCGCGCGAAAGAGCATTGTCAGTCAACGGCGCATTGCTGCGTTGCGCCCGTACAATGGTGTGATGCGGATCGGCACGATCGAACTGTCTCGCCCATTCTGCCAGGCCGGGCTGGCCGGCTACAGCGATCGCGCCATGCGCACCGTGGCCCGCCGGCGCGGTTGCCCCTATGCCGTCACCGAAGCCCTTCTCGACGTGATCCTGCTTAACGGAGGCGAAGGCCTTCGAAAGTCGATCGATATCTCAGATGACGATCATCCCGTTGCCGGCCAGATCATGGGCAGCGAGCCCGAAACAATGGCGCGCGCCGCGGTAATTCTCCACAACGCCGGCTACGACGTAATCGACCTGAATTTCGCCTGCCCCGTCAAAAAAATCAAAAACAAAGCCCGCGGCGGGCATATGTTGATCGATGTCCCACGCGGCGTTTCAATCCTGCGGGCCGTTCGCGAGGTATTGCCATCCGATGCGATCACCACCGTCAGCACCCGGCGTGGGTTTGACGATTCCCCTGAATCAACCGATCGCTTCTATCAAATTGTCGACACGGCCTGGGATGAAGGCTATTCCGCTGTCCGCGTTCACGCGCGAACCGTCTTGCAGAAGTATCTCGGTGCGGCACACTGGCCCGCTTTGCGCGAGGTCAAGCTGCGATACCCCCACCGCACGATCCTCGGCAGCGGCGATGTCTTCACCGCCCACGACGTGCTCGCCATGCGCGCCCAGACAAACGTCGATATCGTCTGGATCGCCCGCGGCGCCATCGGCAACCCCTGGATCTTCCGCGACGCCGCCAGACTCCTGAGCGACCCCACGATCGACCTTGCCCCGCCAACCATCCCCGAGCAGCGCGAAGCCCTCGCCGAGCACTTCTCCATCGCCATGCAAATCCACGGCGAACAACTCGCCGGCCGCCGAATGCGAAAGATGGGCATCAAATACAGCCGGTTCCATCCCCAGTCCCCCCTCGTCAAATCCGAATTCATCGCCGTCCGAAGCCTGCGCGACTGGACCAACGTCCTGGAAAAGTGGTACCACCACGACGCCCCCGGCGTCTGGCCCGACCCCAAAGCCGCCGACGAAGTCAACCAAGCCCCCGCCGAAGGCTGCGCAATCGACTGATCCCAACCCCGCGTGGTCCACCGACCCCTCAAAGAATTCCCCCCAGCTGAAGAAACCCCGACGCGAAACTCAAGCGAAAATCGCCGCAAAACAAGGGGTAAACGCTTAACCGAATGGCATTCAGCACATTCCCTTTTTCGCATTGTTGCCATGATTAGGAATGGCCCCTTTTTTTGTGTGGCCCCTTTTTTCGTTCGAGCATGTCTGCTCTATCGGCTCAATCCGCCAAGATCGAATCAATAGCGTTCGAATCAAAAGCCTTGAGTGCCTCCCGAAATTTGTTATTCTTTAAGCCATGCGGAAGATCATCATCCACCCCGATATTTGCAACGGCCAGCCCATCATCGAGGGTACGCGCATCGCCGTGCAGACCGTGCTGGAGTTCCTCTCCGCAGGTGACAGCATCGATGACGTGCTGGCCGACTACCCCACGCTCACGCGCGACGACGTGCTCGCCTGTCTGGCGTATTCCGCCCGGCTCATGAAGCACCACTACTCCGTGCAGGCGGTCGCTTGACTGGCTACTTGCTGGACGAGAACCTGCCGCGCCGACTGACGTTCACGCCGTCGCTCCCGATCACGCACGCGACCGACCTCGCCGCCTCGCCGACCGATACCCTGCTGTGGGAGCACGCCCGTACGCACCGCCTGGCGATCGTGAGCAAGGACGCCGATTTCTCCGACCGAATCATGTCTCCGCGCCGCCGCCGTGGGTCGTGCGGCTGGCGTTCGGCAACTTGCGATTGCGCGACTACCACCCCGTCCTCGCTCGCGCCTGGCCGCGGATCGAGGCGCTGCTGCCTGCTCACAAGCTACTGATCGTGCACGCCGACCGGATCGAATCGGTCAAGGACTGATGCCCGGAGGTAAGAAAAGGGGATTGCACCAAGCAAGCTCGCGAGAGGAGGATGTGATGCGATCGACACATAACTGAAACCTCTCTTCAGAACCCGGCGGTTGCGAATCCCGTGCGGCAGCCCTTAGCCTGAAAAATTCATGATTCACCGCGGAGTCGCGGCGATCGCAGAGAAGACGGGGAGGAATGAGAAGTGTTAGCTGCGCAACGTGCGGGATAAACCAATTGGTGATTTTGTGTGTAAGCTCTTGTTTGTTCTGGATTCTCTGCGGACTCGGCGTCTCTGCGGTGAATAATCCGGGTGAGCCGGCAGCCGCGAGCGAGTCTTGCCTCGTGTCGGCCAACCGCCACGGCAAAGCGTAGACAGCGTCAAGTCCGAGTTCATCTCCGTCCGAAGCCTGCGCGACTGGACCAACGTCCTCGAAAAATGGTACCACCACGACGCCCCCGGCGTCTGGCCCGACCCCAAAGCCGCCGACGAAGTCAACCAGGCCCCCGCCGAAGCCTGCGCAATCGACTGATCCCAACCCCAACCGCCCCGGCCAATCCCAACTCCGCGTCATCCACCGAGCCCTCGAAGAATTCCCCTTTGCTAAAGAAATCCCGACGCGAAACCAAAGCACAAATCGCCGCAAAAACAAAGGATAAATGCTTAACCGAATGGCATTCGGGACATTCCCTTTTTCGCATTGTTGCTATA
>DAIRGS010000337.1:0-7686 GCA_036794395.1 Tepidisphaeraceae bacterium
ATAAGTTTGACCATCGAAAATGCGCCCCGCCGTGAAGAGCGCGGCGCGTTTTCTGTGCTTAAATACATCCGGGAGACCGCGTCTTCTGAGCAATCGCAGTGCTCTGCCACAGATAGGAAAACGTCGATTTGCTCCATCTGAATTTCGCCGCTTGAGGCCAGCGGAATCGCCACACACGTGACGACCCATGGTCTGCAACTCAGCTTTACTGCTGCCGCCGATAGACGCGGACGTAGTCGATGTCCATGTAGCCCGGAAAGACGGTGCCGTCGTCGGGTTTGCCCGGCCAGTCACCTCCGACGGCGAGGTTGGCGATGATGTACATCGGCTCGTCCGGAACACCCTTGGTCGTGCGGGCGCGCTCGATGCCATCGACGTACCAGACGATCGTTCCGGGCTCCCAGTCCACCGCAAACGTGTGGAAGTCGGCGGAGAAGTCCGGGCCCTTCCAGCGGTGGCCGTCGCTCAGGTGCTTATGTTGCGCGTCCAGCCAGTGCGTGGTGAAATAGACGGTCGACGGGTCGTGGCCCAGGATTTCCATGATGTCGATCTCCGGCGGCCACTTCCGCGTCGCGGGCAGGAGCCAGAATGCCGGCCAGAATCCTTTGCCAGCGGGGATGCGGCAACGGATCTCAAACCAGCCATACTTCTGTGCGAACTTGCCCGAGCCCTCGATCATGCCGGAGCTGTACGGGAGCCCTTCAGTTTTTGCCCGGTCCTGGGGCAGGACCGGACGGGCGATCAGACGGAGCAGACCGTCCTTGAGTTCGTATCCATCCGGCGCGTAATACTCCAGCTCACGATTGGCGTGGGTGCGGCCGTGCCAGTAGTGGTCGGACCAGTGGGAGGCGTCCAGTCGATTGCCTTCGAACTCATCACGAAACGTCAGCGTCCAGCCCTTTTTCGCAAGCGGAGGCGCCGTGCTGGGTCGAGTCGCCTGACCGGCGGCGAGGGTCGTCAACCAAACCAACAGGAGCGGCGCCAGGCTTTTCATAGCGTTCCTCACCGGGCACGAGAATAGGCATTCCCGGCGATGAGTGCGAGCGCTCATGTGATCATCTATACAACGGCGACCGTCATCTCATTCAACATCCAACCCTGTCCCACTTACCTTCTCGCTTGATCCCAACGGTTTCGAACGCATCATGAGTCGCATGCGAAACCTGCTGACGGTTATGGCTTCCGTTCCATCCCTCTCCTACGACGCCCAACTCTGCCGCGTTCTTAAACATGCTTTTAGAGGCTCTAAGTCAATCTGATGCCGAAGCTTCTGCCGCCGGTTCGACATCCCCGCCAAATGCCACCCATGAATCTGATCGACCGGCACCCCATATATCCGCGATATCGCATGCCGGCATAACGCCTCATACTGCAACCCCGTCAACTTCGGCCCATGGTTTTCGCTCATCCCAATGTTCTATCACGGAACCGAACAAAATACTAACAACTTTTTGAACTGGGGGGGGCGACCATTGGTGTCTTTGGTGGGGCGGACATTCTTGTCTGCCCCGAGTCCGCGAGCGCGGGATGTACTCATCCCACCGAGCGGACTCGGAAAACTCCGTTTCGCCAGGAATAAGAGGAAAGCTTCTCCCCGTTCCAATTCAGCACTCAGCAACACATTTTCAACCGCAGATGACGCAGATGGCCGCAGATAAAGCCTCTTTTTTGAAATCTGAAATCTCAAATCTGAAATCGCCCCCGTATCATCCTTCATTTGCAACGCCTTCCCCCGCCCGTTACTTTCCATCCCATCAATGGGCGGCGCAGGACACTCCAGAGAATCCCTCCTCCAGGACTTCGTTAACTGGTGCGCTACCAACGTCACCGGCGACGAAAAAGGCCAGGCCCAAATCTTCGTCGACCACCTGTTTAGGGCCTTCGCCCAAAAAGGCTCCCTCGACGTCGGCGGCACCGCCGAAATGCGCATCCGCAAAGCCTCCGAAGACGGCGGCGGAACCTCCTTCGCCGACTACGTCTGGAAGCCCGTCGTTCTCATCGAGATGAAACGCCGCGGCGCCGACCTCTCCAAGCATTACCGTCAGGCCTTCGATTACTGGGTCCGCCTCGTCCCCGACCGCCCGCAATACGTCGTCCTCTGCAACTTCGATGAGTTCTGGGCCTACGACTTCAACAACCAGCTCGATTCCCCCAAGGACAAGGTCAAACTCACCGAACTCGCCACCCGCTGGGGTCCGCTGGCATTTCTCTTCCCCACGAACGAAGCCCCAAAGTTCGGCAACGATCGCGAAGCCGTTACGCGCCAAGCCGCCGATCAGCTTGCGCTATGCTTCAAAAAACTGACGGCACGAAACGTGGAGCGCCCGCTTGCTCAGCGATTCATACTCCAAACCCTCGTCGCCCTCTTCGCCGAAGACATCGGCCTGCTCCCGCGCTACCTGTTCGGCTCCCTCGTGGACGAATGCAAAACACCCGCTGATAGCTTCGACTTCATCGGCGGCCTCTTCGACGCGATGAACACCGACCAGCCCCGCACCGGCGGCCGCTACAAAGGCGTCCGCTACTTCAACGGTGGCATCTTCGAACATCCCGCCCATATCGAGTTGTACGAAGACGAATTAAACCAGCTCAAAGCCGCCGCCGACGCCGACTGGAGCAAGGTCTCCCCCGAAATCTTCGGAGCAATCTTCCAGGATTCGATGGAAGCCGAAGAGCGGCACGCCTACGGCGCGCACTACACCTCGCCCGTCGATATCATGAAAATCGTCAAACCGACGATCTCCGATCCGTGGTCCGATGCCATCGCCTCCGCCAAATCCGCTAAGCGCCTCAACGAGCTTCTCGAACGCCTCACCACCCTCCGCGTCCTCGACCCCGCGTGCGGCTCCGGCAACTTCCTCTACCTCGCATACCGCGAAATGAAACGCCTCGAAACCCGCATCCGCGAACGCCTCACCGCCGAATTTCCCAAAGACCAGCCCCGCCTCATCCACGTCAACGCCCGCCAGTTCTTCGGCATCGACATCAACCCCTTCGCCATCGAACTCGCCAAAGTCAGCATGATGATCGGCCGGAAACTCGCCATTGACGAACTCCACATCGCCGACGAGAAGGATTTACCGCTCGACAACCTCGACACCAATTTCCAGGCGTCAGATGCGCTCCTTACCCAAACGGACAATGATGATGGTGCGATTCAGACACGTTGGCCAGCCGCCGACGTAATAATCGGAAACCCTCCATTCCTTGATGCGCGAAAAATGACTCTGGTGCATGGCCGCGACTATGTTGACCAGATCGAAAGACTCTATCCCGAAATTGCGCGGCGGGCGGATTACTGCACATACTGGCTTCGTCGGACGCAAGATCACTTGCCGCAGTGCACTTCGTCCGATCCGTTAGTCGGACGCGCGGGGTTGGTCGGTACCCAAAACATCCGAAATAATGAGTCGCGCGAAGGCGGATTGGATTACGTTGTGACCGATGGAACCATTATCGAAGCCGTCGAAAACCAACCGTGGTCGGGCGAAGCAAATGTTCATGTCTCTATCGTCAATTGGATCAATTCCAAAGACGTAAACGTGATCCCGAAAGTGCGGTTTTTGTGGTACCGGGTTCCTCCTTCCCTCTTACCAAAGCACAAATCAAAACGAGGTCATCGACGGGACAAGATCTACGAACTGTCCTCCCGAACTGTCCCGTTTATCAATGCAGCCCTTTCTGATGCCACCGACGTCACCGCCGCACCCGTTCTGAAGTCTAATCGAGAGCCGAAACGATGCTTTGAGGGACAACAGCCCGGTTCCGACGGGTTTCGCATTCATCAGGACGAGGTCGAGCAATTACAGAAAAAGCAAGACATTCGCTCCGTCGTCTTGCCTTACGCCAACGGCACCGACGTCCTTACCGGCCTACCGTCAGAGTTCGACTACATCATCGACTTTGGTAACCGCTCGATAGTGGAAGCCCAGGAATACCCCGCCGTATTGAAGATCATCCAAGAGCGCGTTCTACCGGGTTGGGCGGAGAATGCGAAAAAAGAGCGCGAGACCACCAAGAAAGAAACGGGAGAGCACCAACGCCGGCTCGAAACCTGGTGGCTATTAAAGCGGCGACGCGGCGAGCTAATTTCACAAATTGAAAACCTAAGCCGATTCATCGCATGCTCGCGTGTAGCGAAGCGTCCCATTTTTGTCTTTCTCAGTTCACGAATTCGCCCTGATTCGAGTCTAACGTGCTTTACCTTCTCGGACGACTACAGCTTCGGAATCCTTCAATCAAGTGTTCATTGGGAGTGGTTTGTCACCAAGTGTTCAAAGTTGACCGAGAGGTTCCGCTACACTCCCGATTCCGTCTTCGACACCTTCCCTTGGCCCCAATCCCCAACCAACAAGCAAATCGAAGCCGTAGCCGCCGCCGCAGTCGAACTCCGGCGAGTCCGCGCCCAAGCCCTCAAACTCACCCCCGGCGGACTCCGCGCCGTCTATCGGACCCTCGAACTCCCCGGCAAACACCCCCTCAAAGACGCCCAAGCCAACCTCGATGCCGCCGTCCTCACCGCCTACAACTTCTCCCCCAAAAAAGACCTCCTCGCCCAACTCCTCGAACTCAACCTAACCCTCGCCGCCACGGAATCCCAACGCAAATCGGTAACTCCGCCGGGCGTGCCAGACAGCTATGAGTACGACCGGACGAGACTCATTTCAGACGATTGCATTCATCCATAAAGTAAGGCCCTTATAACAAAGAGCGAACCTTCACGGACTACGGGGCATCTGGTCCCCTCATTCACGTGGGAGCTTATCCGCCACATTGATATGGAATTGGAATCGATTGCGCAGCGCCTTTAGCAACTTCGGAGACTCCTCACTCGTAAAGTGCTCGATCTTTTGCCATCGTTCCATCCGCTGCCCCGGATCAATCTGCTGCACAATGAATAGTTGAAACTCATGGGCAGTGTCGCTGACCCTCTTGTGGAATCCAAAGATTTCCTCGTAAAGGTCTTGCGGAAGAAATATGGCCTTGGTTTCAAAGCTGACTTTGAGATTGGCAAGCGATCTAGCAACACGTTTGGCTCGCCGGTCTATGGGCTCGCTTCCTGTCGGCTCGAAGGCGCGCGTGTAGTCTTTGATAGCAGCCTGCACGCGATATATGCGGGCGTGAATCTCACTAACCGCCTCAATGACGCGCGTGTGCAAGGCCGAGAGTCGAATCTCTCGGTCATTGAGTGATGCCGATAATTGAACTTTCAGTCTCTCGACATCCTTGTCCGCCATAGCTTTGAGGTCTGCCTTCCAGACTTCCATGTCGCGACTCAACCGTTGCGCGAGAAATACTCTGCTCAGATACGCCAGCACGAGAATCGCTGCTGACATTCCCCCGAGCGTGCGCATGAAATCGATAATGAAGTTATTAACCAATTGCATAGACCTTGCCCTCCTGCATAGATCATGTGGGCCAACTGAAGAAGTGTATAGACCTTACCCGGTGACGACGTAGGATCATGAAGTGAGTGCGACACGTTCGACGTTTTTGCACAGTCAGCGTACGCACGTTTAGACAACCCCATTACCCATTTCCGGCGTTATGTTTTCCTCACCGTCGACGGGCCTGCGGGAAACACAAAACGGGACGGCTCTGAATTTGGAAACACAAAACGGGACGGCTCTGGAAACACAAAACGGGACGGAAACACAAAACGGGACGGCTCTGAATTTGTAATTGAAATTCAGAGCCGTCCCGTTTGAATTCCCCCGTTTCATTCATTTGATCGAGCCGCTAATCGCCTTCTTCGACGCCATGCAGGCACCCGAAGCCGATTGAAGACTGTCTAAATCGGCAAAAAGGCAGAATCTTTCGGTAAACTGGACTGCCAAAAATGGGGGTCTATAGTCCTGTTGGGGGTTTGGACGGCACCATCTCCGTCTCTCCGCACGTATAACCCCCATATCCGGTGGTCAGGGATGGGATGTCTTGTTTTCGGGTGGAGTAGATGATGATCTCTCGAAGGACTACACTTACACTAGGGGAATTGTTCGCAAACCACTTCAGCAAGGTCAATTACGGGGGCGGGCGAAACAGCCAAACCTATTACACCTGCGACACACAGGAACTATACGATTTCCTCTTCCAGCACGAATACGAAGCCTATCTGCTGAACATCGCCGAGGGAAATGCCACAGGACACTACACACGGGCGATTGAGAAGTTCGTGATGCAGCTCCACACGGGTGAAACGATCCTATCAGCCACAAAGGACTGGGAATGGGATGACCGCCGGAGGCTCGGCAATCGAATCCTTTACGATCTGGCGGCCGACATCCTTTCCACCCCCATCCGCGCCGTCTACAAGGCTCCCGCGGGTGAGGCGGAGTTAAGACAGAAATTGCGTAGCGATTTGGAACTAGACGGGTACACCTTCAAGGATGGCCGTCTCCTTTATTCCGAAGCGTCCGTCGTGGACACGGAGGAGGAGGAAGGTGTTCTGGATCGGTTGGCCATCGATCTCAAGCTTCCTGATTATAAAACCGTAAGGCATCACCTGGATCAATCCGTCGCGCACTACAACGAAGGACGATGGGATGACTGCATTAGCAACTCCCGGAAGGTGTTGGAATCGGTGCTTGCCCAATGTGTTTTGGTGCACAGCACCAAAGTTAAAGGCAGTCCCCTACCCAAGGCCAAGTTGGAACGTCCCGTTGATGTCCGCGAGTACCTGGAACAGGAGAAATTACTTGAGACGAAGGAGAAGAAGGCCCTGGCGGAAGTATACGGACTACTCAGCAACACCGGTGGACACCCGTATATCGCGGCGAAGGAACAGGCACGACTGATGCGTCACCTCGCCCTCACATTCACGCAGTTTGTTCTTTTGCGATTGCAGGGGTCACTTCAGTCAGCAGGGGTTGTGGGGACGCAGCAAACGGGACAACCCTGAATTTCGTAACGAACCGCCGCCCGGCGAACCCCGCCATCCCCCCATCATCAGGGGATGACAATGAGAAGGAAGGAAACGCAAAACGGGACGGCTCTGAATTTCCATCCACCGATTCAGAGCCGTCCCGTTTTCGGTTCCCCCGTGGCGCACAAAGTTGAATTACGTCTCCTATCCGCTAACATTCGTCCAAACCGTCGGGCGGGTCGCATCTTGGTTGGGTGAAGCCATGAAATTCAGATTCGTTTCCGTGACGGCCGTCGTTGTCGCAACCCTTGTCGGTTGCCAAACGGATCACAGTGGGGCGGACTTGAGCGGCCTCAATCGTTTTACGATTAAGGATGGGATAACAACTGAAGTCGAGGTTGAGCACCGCCTCGGTCCGCCATCAGAGAGCAGCTACCAACCGGACGGCTTAAGGCAGCTGTTTTGGCACGACAGCCGTAAGGAAGTATTTCTGCTCCACGTCAAAATATCAAACAGGCACTTTTACGTGACCGTCCATCAGGGCGTCGTTGTAAGCCATCACGACACGACCGAGTTCCCCGTCAACATGTGGTGAGAAACGGAACGCTTTAACGAGGAACGCAACCGGAGGAACGCAACCGGGACAAGGAACGCAACCGAGGAACGCAACCGGGACAGCTCTGAATTAATCGGCTGAATCCGCCCCGGCTTGCCCCGCCCGAGGGGATGAAATTGAGAAGGAAGAGTGGATGGCAGAGGGAGTGTGAGGAAGAGGGCGGGCGAGAAAACTTGAGGCTTGATGGTGTCTCGCCCGCCCTCTCCCT
>DAIRGS010000338.1:0-7679 GCA_036794395.1 Tepidisphaeraceae bacterium
CCGGGGGAAGCGAGCGGAATTGGCGACTGCCCGCGAGTGGGTAGGGAGGGGGTTCCTTCAGACCGACTACCTCTCCCAAAGTCTTTCGTATTCGATACAATACTCAACCAAACGTCGATCGCCGATCGAACACATTTTGGGGAGACCCCTCTGGACTTCCGCATCGCCGACACCTTCACCACCAGCCTCGCCAGGCTCACCAACGACGAGCAGAAGCTCGTCAAAACCACCGCCTTCGACCTCCAGCTCAACCCCGCCAACCCCGGAACGCAATTCCACAAACTCGACAAAGCCAAAGACAAAAACTTCTGGTCCGCGCGCGTCGGCCGGGACATTCGCCTCATCCTTCACAAGACCCCCTCCAGGGTACTGGTACAGTTAGACATTGCTCCATACGATCGCTCATTACAAATTCTCTTTTTCCTCATCAAGTGGAACTACGGGAAATCCCCGTCTGCCCTCCACGCCATCTTGAGGCAAATCAAGCTTCCTGAGATTCCGAACGGCAAGGTAAATAAAAAGAATGTCGATTGGAGCGTATATCATCAGCCCGAAGATGTTTCCCGAGTAAGCAAGCAGCAGAACGCCAAATGTGAAGTATAAGGAAATGATGCCGAAGATCACGGCCATGATGATTGACGTTCGCCTGTTGGTTGCCATCCCCCCCAATCTTACCCGCCGCGACGGCGAGCGCATCGTCAGATATGCCATTCAACGACAGCAAAATCTTCTTCCAAATCTCGCTCCAATTCGCTCAATCTCGCTCAAACTGTCGTGAATGGTCGTAATCCATCTGTTTGGTTTTTCCAGCCATTCATAAAAAGGGAGAGAAAACCTCTTGTGCCCAGTCCGACAGTTCCTAAGATGTTCCGCATGGCTTCGCAAAACGGACATGAATTTGACCAGGCCCGCGAAACTCTCATGGCTCGCGCACTCGAATATCGCGAACGAGGAGAGGGTCTTATCCGCAAGGCAGCAAGGCTTGAGGAACTGATCGCCTCAATTGACGAAATCAAGTCGGAGATTGAAGATCCCGCGCCAAGACAGTTCGCTAGGATGCGAAACAAGCTAGAGCAATCCAAGGGTGGTCGCCCTCCGAACACTGCTCTTGAAAACGCAATGCTTAAGTTCGCATCTGAGGCAGACGGACTTTTCTCTAATAAAGAACTTTGGGAACGCACTGAGGCCAACTTTGGTCGGTCGTTCATTCGAGAGTCGTTCTACGCCACCTTGAAAAAGCTGGTTGAAGATGGGCGCATTGTGGAAAAGGTAAAAGCGATTGGCCGTCGCCCCGGCCAATATGAGCGCGGAGCTATCTTAAAGGCACTTTCCTGAAAGGAGGTCAAATGGTCTGGATAATGGTTGGGTCGGCTGGACGGCCCGAAAAAAGTAGGCCGTGGCGATAGCTTATTGAGGGCAACCCGCCACGGCCCGACATCTAGCTGGGTCCGTTCCGGGGCGTGTTGATCGCACGCTCTGGGCGGCCCATTTTTACCCGCCGTACGTGTGTATCGGCGGGGGCCGGCATGACCGGCGGTGCCTGCTAGGGCGCTGCCCATCGTATCACGCCCGGCTATCCCTGCAAGCACACATTCCCCGTCCGCTGGATACCCATCATGGGCTCTGGCCAATCTGGGTCCGCGCAGAACCCGTCTGCGCCGTCGAACCGTCCCCGTCGCGTTTGGGACGCCGTAAACCTGTGCTGGCATGAACCACATACGTTCTGCCGGGGAGGGCACGGCAAATGGGTGCGAAAACCGGCCAACTCGCCGAAGTCGCAACTTGTTCTCCCGTTCGGATTGCAGGGAGCCGCTTAGGCTCGCGGGGGCCGGGGGCTTAACCGCCCTCGGTCGCCCTTCACTTTGCGTGTTCGAGTAACACCATGCGCGCCCACGCCGACACGTCCAGGTGGTTTGCCCCCGCCACCTTGTCGAGCGCCTTGCGTTCCGATTCGGTAAGCCGAATGCGCAATATATTCTCCCGTCGTTCCGTTTTGGTCTTTTTCGGTCGTCCTGCCATGCAAATATCGTAGCCACAAAAAATCCACGCGTCAAGAACGGATTTCTCTTGCGTGTAGTATTTTTGTAGCTACAATAATCCCCATGAAGCAGTTGAGCACATCTAAGCGGGTTCAAGTGATTTCGGCCCTGTTTGAAGGTATGGGTATCAATGCGTGCGTTCGGATGACCGGCATTCATAAAACGACGATTCTCAAGTTGCTTGCCGATCTTGGGACTGCCTGCCAGGAGTTTCATGATGAGAAGGTTCGCGGCCTAACGTGCAAGCGAATTCAATGCGACGAGATCTGGGCATTCTGCCATTCCAAGGAAAAGAACGTTTCGGAAGACCATCGCGGCGTTTTCGGTTTTGGCGACGTTTGGACTTGGACGGCCATCGACGCGGACACGAAGTTGATGGTTAGCTGGCTCGCTGGCGACCGCGATCTTCATTACGCAAACATTTTCATGCAAGACGTTGCCGACCGTCTCACTCATCGCATCTCGCTCACGACGGATGGCCTTCGGTCGTATTTGGATGCCGTCTACAACGCGTTCGGTAATGACATCGACTACACGATGCTTATAAAAATCTACGGGCCGGACAAGAGCGGCGCGGGCCGGTACAGTCCGCCAGTCGTTACGGGAATCAAGCATGAGCCGATTTGCGGCAATCCTGAACCCGACGCAATAAACACGAGCTTCGTTGAGCGGAGTAACTTGACGATGCGTATGCAGATGCGTCGTTACACGCGGTTGACGAATGGGCATTCAAAGAAGGTGGAGAATCACATCCACATGAATGCCGCGTTCTTCACCTATTACAACTTCTGCCGCGTCCATATGACCATTAAGAAGACGCCCGCGATGGCGGCGGGGATTTCCGATCACCGTTGGACTTTGGAGGATTTGATTGGACTGATCGCCGCGTAAGCGGCTTGTCGTTCACCAGTGGACCGCCTATCGCCGCTTCAACAGCGGCGAGGGCGGTTTGGGTGAAGTCCATTTTCGGTGCCTTCTTCTTCGTCTTTTTCATACAACGAACCCTTTGCGAGGAATGTTCAAACTCGACGCTTGAACAGTTCCGCCTTTACCCTTTGGGTTGCATTTACAACTGTCAGAAACCTAGTGCGGTCTGCTGGTCGATTTACTTCCTCGAACTGCCCCGACGTGCAAGCGTCACTGATCTCCACCATGAGAGGCGTAAAATCAACTTTCTTGCAGTACCTTCCCCCGTATTGATCTAGGGTCGAATTAATGCTCTTGATCGCCCCCTTGATTTTTTGTTCTAGTTTCCGAGCATCCTGCCGGATCTCGTCAGATGCCTTGCCCGTTCCGCTACAGTCCAAACTCCAATATTCGAGCGTCTCATCCGCCAGGTCGTTCAATTCCTTTGTCAGGTAATCAATCAGGGAAGATTCGGTCGATTTCATGGCCCAATACTTCTGAACAAGGAATCCACCGACCAGCACGCCCACGACCGAAGGCGAGACATAAATCACATACTTCCCGAGCGCCTCAAGTATGGCCAGCGCGTATTCCATGATGGGATTAAGCCCCCTTTTCCTTCTTCGCTTCCGTGATGTATCTCCAAATCAGATCGTGATAGAGCTTGAAATCCTCGTCCTTGTATTCGATGGTCAGCCGCTTTTTCAATTCTTCTGCGGTAAAGAATCCGCCCCGCACAAGGCCGCCGAAAGCCTCTTCCAAAAAAGAAGATCCATATCCCTCAGCATCGTCAATATCCACCGCGACCGGACCCTGTTCAAGCGCGGGTCGCATGAATTCATCACGGAACCTGCTTCCGTTGTATTCACCATCGCTGGGATATCGTCCGAGCGGCGTATCCGAGTAATCACGTGCTATTTTAATCGTTCTCATCGCTTCCTACAGTTTCGCTGACCATTCAATTAGCGTGCCACCGATTGAGGTTTTGTGATCTCGCAAAATCGTGGCCCGCGGTTTATTGGGCGTATTGGTCATCTGGAAAAGACCATAATGACTATAAATCGACAACTGACCATCTTCATGAGCGCTGAAGAACTCGACCAGATTCGGCAAGCCCTTGCCTCTTTCGAGGCGGAACGTCGAACTCCGACCGTATCCCATGGCGGCCTGGATCTTTTGCGAATCTGACCACGATCCAAAAAACTCCTTCATCGATTCGAATATCGTTGATCTTGGAAGCGTGCTTGGGATTCCGATTCCTTGATCATAAAATACGACATACAAATTGCGGCTCCCTTTATCATATGAGGCGGAAAGCCACCATTCCTTTTTGTTGCTGCTTGGATCGTTTAAGGGGTAAGCGTGCTGTCCGACGTTTGTGATTGCCTCTGACAGGCCATCGAATAGAAGACGTTTTCTAATTCTTTGTCCAACAATGGCTTCGATGTTGATTCGCAACTGTTTTGCGAGCTTTCCCTTATCCCCCTCGCCCGAATGTCCCTTCAGAAACTTCAGAAAGGTGAGGTCATTTTGTTCAGTCGCACACATCGGCCTAGGCAGGTGCAAAAGCTCAAAATAGCCCATTTCAAAGAGGAGCCGCTTAACGTCTTCTTGCCAGCGATGCACTTCAGCCTTCAGACGTCCGCCAACCAACTGATTCCATCGGTCCACCTCGCTCGCAAGCACTAATGCGCTTGCTGGGGAGATTTCCCGAAGCCTGTCAAAACGCAGTTTTCTGACGGCAAATAGTCCTTCGGAAGCGTTACGCAAATATCGCAGACAAACGGCTGTTTCCTCGTAATTTGATTCAAAATCCATCTTCCCAGGAAGCCATATTTCATGAGAAGTGTGGCTGGAAGGTCGTTTGACAGGTTCGACCTTATCCGTTCGAGGGCTTGGCGCGGTTTTTTGAGGAGATCCAACCCGACTGCTTTTCTGGAACCGGCGAATGTCCCGGCTAATCCGCCAGACCTTTCTCCGATTCCGTCTTTGGCGGTTTCCTCCCTGCTTCACAGCCCAGATAATATCAGCCATGAATCGCGAGTCTAGGATGCCAAAAAGGTATCGCATGGTATCGGTGGTACGACGGGGTTTCGATCGCCTTGCCTATCTGAGCGGGCGATGGGGGCCAGCCAATTGCCGGGAACCAATTCGTTATCGAGTGTTGCCGATTGTCGTTGCGAAGTGGGATGGACACATGGAGCAATGTCTAACTGTACCAGTACCCCCTCCAGCCTTCTGCTCTGCTACGTCGCCCACCACGACGACGCCTACAACTGGGCCGAGCGCCGCAAAATCGAACGCCACCCGACTACCGGCGCGGCACAACTTGTCGAAGTGCGCGAGCGGGTGCAGGAAGTCATCGTCCCGACCTACGTCGATTCGAAGCGCCCCGACGCATCTAAACCAGTCGCCAAACCACCACTATTCACCCGCCTCAAAGACGAAGAGCTTCTCGCCTACGGCGTCCCCGCTGAATGGCTCACCGACGTCCGTCATGCAACGGAAGACACCATCCTCGATGTGGCCGAGCGACTCCCCTCCGAAGCCTCTGAAGCCCTCCTCCTGCTCGCCACCGGCGGCACACCGCAACCCGCCGTCACGATGCCACCAGGCGCAGACCCCTTCGCTCACCCCGACGCCCAGCGCCGCTTCCGCGTCATGACCAATGCCGAAGAGCTCACCGCCGCCCTCGATTACCCGTGGGAAAAGTGGACCGTCTTCCTCCACCCCGCCCAGCGCGACATTATCGAACGCAACTACAAAGGCCCCGCCCGCGTCGCCGGCTCGGCCGGTACCGGCAAAACCATCGTCGCCCTCCACCGCGCCGCCTGCCTCGCCCGTAAACACCCCGACGCCCGCGTCCTGCTCACCACCTTCTCCGACCCCCTCGCCACCGCCCTCAAAGACCGCCTCGCCATCCTCGTCGGCCAGGAAAAATCCGTACACGACCGCATCACCGTCCAATCCATCGACGCCGTCGGCGCTTCCCTCTACGCCCGGCAGTTCGGCCAGCCCAAACTCGCCGACGAACAAACCCTCCGCCGCCTGCTCTCCGACGCCTCCACATCCATTGGACGCCATTCATTCGCCGACCGCTTCCTCTGGACCGAATGGAACGACGTCGTCGACGCCTGGCAGCTCAAGACCTGGGAACAGTACCGCGACGTGGCCCGCCTCGGCCGCAAGACCCGCCTTACCGAAAAACGGCGCCAGCTCCTCTGGCAAATCTTCAGCCGCGTCCGTGACCAACTCACCGCCGCCGGCCTCACCACCATGCCCGCCGTCTTCGCCCGCGTAACCGACTCCCTCATTGTGGTGCAGGCTTCCAAGCCTGCATCTTCGGTGGGGCAGACATCCCGATCTTCGGTGGGGCAGACATTCTTGTCTGTCCCGAGTCCGAGAGCGGGGGATGTACTCATCCCCCCGAGTGGACTCGGAGATACCCTTACTCCTAAACCCTACGATTTCGCCGTCGTCGACGAAGCCCAGGACATCAGCGTCTCCCAACTCCGCTTCCTCGCCGCCCTCGCCGGCATCCAGCCCAACGGCCTCCTCTTCACCGGCGACCTCGGCCAGCGCATCTTCCAGACCCCCTTTTCCTGGAAATCTCTCGGCGTTGACATCCGCGGCCGCTCCCACGTCCTCCGCATCAACTACCGAACCTCCCACCAGATCCGTCGTCAGGCCGACCGCCTCCTCCCAACCGTCGTCTCCGACGTCGACGGCAACCCCGAGGATCGCAGCCGCACCATCTCCGTCTTCAACGGCCCAGACCCCACCATAAAAATCGAATCCAGCGAATCCAACGAAACCGCCGCCGTCGCAACGTGGCTCAAGCGCCTCCAATCCGATGGCATCCACCCCCACGAGATCGGCGTCTTCGTCCGCTCCGCGAATGAATTCCCCCGCGCCCGCCGCGCCGTGGAAGCCGCGTCCATGCGGTGGCGCGAGTTCGACACCGATGGTGACCCATCCAATAAAGTGGTCATCGGCGCCATGCACGTAGCCAAAGGCCTCGAGTTCAAAGTCGTCGTGGTGATGGCCTGCGACGACCAGATCATCCCGTCGCAGCAGCGGATCGAATCCGTAGCCGACGAAGCCGACCTCATGGAGGTCTACGAATCCGAACGTCACCTCCTCTACGTAGCCGCCACCCGCGCCCGCGACCACCTCCTCATCACCGCCACCACCCCCGGCTCCGAATTCCTCGCCGATCTCAACACACCATCAACCACGTGACCATTCCCGTTTCACCGCAAACCAATGTGAGCGCATTCCCCACCTTCGGCATCCCAACCCCCAACCCCGAACCGCCCCTCTCCCCTCTCCGTCCCTCCTGCGCATAACTCCTTTATTTTGATTGACACCCTCGCGCGCCGCCCCCTTTTCGCCTCTGGTGTAACCATCGACGAACACAACCTTTAGCCGGACCCCAAAAAACCACCAGCGCGCCAGCCCTCAAAAGAAAAATAAGGACTTACGGCGGCCCCACTCGCAACCCCCGACTCGCTACTGCCAACTCGCAACTCGCAACTTTCCGACAACTGCAACGAATTGCAACATAATGCAACGTTTCCAGACACGCACCCCGGCTTGCCCTTGACATCCCCCCAAATACTAGACAATCCCCCCTTTTTCCCGATTTCGGAGCATCATGTACGCAATTATTGAAGACGGCGGACGGCAGCACAAAGTGACCAGCGGCGACACGATCCTCATCGATCGCCTGCT
>DAIRGS010000339.1:0-7654 GCA_036794395.1 Tepidisphaeraceae bacterium
TACCGCTATACCCCGGCGTGGGGGCTTTTCGGGGTGGGACGCGGCGTTTGAGGGGGACGCGGCGCAGGGTGAATCGAATGAGTGGCGCGTGATTCGGCACAGTCATTTAGTGAGTGTCTAATCGGCTCCGCTGGCACGCCTCGACATAAGTTGGCTCCAGGTCCAGCGGGATGACCAGTCCTTTGTCCAGCGCCAACGGCAGAAGCGGAAGTGAACTTCCCACGGCAATGGGCGTGGCCCAAATGTCCACGCGCTCTTCCTGTGGGCGCCGAATTGGGCGATAGGCAACCGCGTAGAGGCTGGCATTCGAAATCAGAAACTGATCGCCCACACCGAGCAATTCGATCAACTCATTGTGTAAGTTGCCGGATCGATTGGTCACGACATCGACGGTGAGCAGGCCGACGCGTTGCTGAAGATAGGTCGCGCACTTCGCGGCGAACGCACGCCGAGCATCGGGGCGATCTTTGTTGCCGGGACTGACCAACTCAACAGCGCCAACGAGCGTGTAGCCCGCTTCCATGTCGTACACCAGCACTTCGATACTGTCGGGGAAGATTGCGGGCATGGACATCGTCGCAACCGGCGGGGACCAAACTTGCGGCCGAAGTGTCGCGACTCCGCCTTCGTCGGCGCGATCGACGCGAAGCGGATCGCTGCTCTCAAGTGTCGCAATGTCCACTTCAACACGGCTGCCGATATGAACCTGCATTTCCGCGAAGTAGCCCTTAGGTAACTGCTTGTTGAGCGCGTCGTAAATAGAAGCCGCCCAACGGCTGTGGAACGACTCCCAGTGCCGAGCCGGGTAAAGCGGGGGGTTGAAATGATCCAGAAGCGGCATACCGGCGATTATATCGCCGTTTCAGTTCCAGGGCAGATCAATCCCGCCAAGTGAACTCATTCCCGCTCAGTAGTACGCGCATGTAGCTGGCCATCGCATGATGGCCTTGCGGGAAGATCCGGTTAGACAGTTCCAGGCGGCCGACTGGCATTTTCGTCGGGCGGCAGTGCGACAGTGGGGCGGTCGCATGGAGGTCGGTTTTCAGGTGAAAAACGCGGGTTCCGTGCGACACTTGCGACAGTGATTGACGCAAAAAACCCAGTTTCATTGGCCCAAGTGTCGCTGGATATGGGGTTCTGTTTACATACGTGTAATACTTGACATATGTGTATAGTTTTGTATTATTCAGCCGAATGAGTCCGTTGCCAACGTTTACACAAGACGGCGTGCTCCCTGCTGGCGACTACGTGCTCACATTGCCTGAGTTGGCGATTTCGCCATTAGTTGTCGGATGGCGAGAGGGTCGTGAATGGGATGTGCGGTGGCGACAAACTCTGGTGGAAAACCTTTCAACAATGGTGGGCCATCTTGAGCGAGCCGGCGTCCGCGACATCTTTATCGATGGGTCGTTCGTGAACCGTACCCGAATGACATCGACGGGTACTTCCTGTGCGACCGAGAGTGTTACATCCGCGGAGCACTTGAAGGTCAATTGCAGGCGCTGGATTCAGTCTGGACCTGGGATGCGAATCAGCGCTACCCGTCTGCCGGCGGAGCGAAGCGGCAATTACCCATGTGGCACAAGTATCATGTCGAGCTTTTCCCGCATGTTGGTCAGTTCACAGGGATTCGCGACGTATTTGGAAACGAGCGGTTGTTCCCCTCCGCGTTTCGGCAGACGCGTAATTTTGAGCCAAAAGGCATTGTAAAAATTGGAGGTGTTCTGTGATTCGCACCGAAGCCGAGTATCAGAATTCGCGCAATCGCCTCGAGCAGGCCGAGCAGATGCTTCGTGATCAGGAATCGAAGCTGGCCGCGGAAGGCCTGCGTCAAGAGCAAATCAAACGAGCGCTCGATCCCAGCCGCATCTTCCATGATCAGGTTAAGGATGAGGTCGAAAGTTACGAGCGGCTCAAACAAGGCCGTTTTGACGAACTTCAGAACCTGCATGGTCTGGGGCAAATGCTCGTCGGCATCAGAATCGCCATGGGCCTCTCCCAACGCGAACTGGCGGAGAAACTGGGTGTTCACGAGTCGCAGGTCTCACGGGATGAACGAAACGAATACTATGGAGTCACGGTCGACCGGGCGGGCCGGATCCTTGATGCCTTGGGCGTCGAGATCACAACACGGGTAGAAAAACTACCGGCGTTCGCGAAGTCGGCATAGGGGACGATATCACGGGAGGCCGTCGTGCCATCAAGCATATTTTCGACTTATTCGACCGGTGAAAACCGGGTTACAGCTTCGATTCTTGCGGTCCTGCGATCGCTTTCCCTGGGGCGGATCGAGCGGCTGCTCGGCGCATTGATGGAACAGTCGGAATTTGAACTGGTTCGCTTCGTGAACCAAGTGTCGAAAGGTGGCGAGGGCATTCCAGATGCAATGATCGCGAGCAGTTGTCTCATCCTGATCGAAACCAAGACGACTCGGAACGCGGTCAATGTAGAGCAACTACGGCGTCATCTCGACAGGTTTAAGCCCGTGACAGAACAAACTACTCAAGTGCTTCTGGTGCTGACGCCGGACGATCAGCGGCCATCGGCTCTTGAAGCTTTGAAGGACAATCGTGCCACATGGGCGTCGTTCTCTGCCCTACATCAAGCGATTGACGAACTGGCGACAGATAAGAAGGAGGTCATTTCGGAGCGTGAATTCTTTCTTCTTCGTGAACTGCAAGCGATGCTCGCCGAGGAGGAATTGCTTGGGTTGGCTAATGATGTGTTGGTGGTGCCGGCTCGCAGTGCGTGGCCTCGATACAAATCGGACCACGCTTATATCTGCCAAGCCAATCGGCCTTTTCAGACGGTGAAATGGATGGCGTTTTACGCGGAGGGCAAGATTCAGCCTCTGGTTCCGCGAATTCTGCATACATGGAATAAGGTTTATTTTAAGCGCGGGCTGAACCCGGATTGGCTGGGGCAGCTTGTGGAGCGGCAACTGGATGAGAAAGTGCGAATCGAAGAGTTTGTGGCAGAGCAAAAAGTTCTGCAACTGACAGGCCCCGATCATCCGGACACAGTTAAATTGGAAACGGCGATCATCAATGATTTGCTTTCAGAGAGCGGCCGGCCGGTGGCGTTCACGCAGAATCAACGGTACGTCTCGCTGGATAGATTGAAAAAGGCGAAAACCACCTCGCAGCTTGTCGGTGATTGAGTTGGGGACCGATTCGGGTTTGTGATCATGATTCGTCCGGCGTGTTTTTAGGCTGACCGACGTCCATTCAATTGGGTGATTCTTGATGCCAACGTCTGACGTGTTGGGGCGGGGGGTGGACCTGCGGTCCGACCGCTAACCGTAATTAGGCATCGTTCCCGTGGTTTCTGACCTTCTTTCAACCGGAACGGATCGTGAGGAGCATCGCGATCAGCTCATCATGAACTGCCTTTCCCACGCCTACCGCTTTCTCCACGATCCGTATCTCGCGGCGGGGACGTGCGTGCCGGATTGGTTGGGGATGGTGGATCGTAAGACGCGCGTGCGGAGAAATGGCGCATGGTGGATTGCTGATGCGGCGGAGGAAACCCCAGCAACTCGGTCGATTGCGCGGGGCATCGTTCAACATCTCGAAGATGATGAATGGTTTCATCGGGGCCGGGCGTTTGTGGAACTCAGCATGCTTGTGGGGGACCAGATTGCGGAGTGTCTGGCGGGGGATCGGGGGATTCGGTCGGGGTTTCTGGGGCATGTGCTGGTGGAGTTGTTGCTGGATAGCGCGGTGGCCGAGCGGCATCCGGGGGCGTTGGATGACTACTATCGCGTGATGGCGGAGGTGGATCCGAGAACGCTTCAGGACGCGGTTAATCAAATCGCCGCGAAACCAACCGATCGGCTTGAGGGGTTTATGCCGCGGTATTTGAAGGAGCGGTTTCTTTACGATTATCTGGAAGACCGGACGCTTCTGCGCAGATTGAACGGTGTGGCGAGGCGAGTTGATTTGCCCGAATTACCTGATTCGATGCTTGGGGTGATTGGCGCGGCTCGGCCGTTGGTTCGCAGACGGCAGGATGAATTGCTGGACGTTAATTCATGCGGTTGATGTGCTATGCCCTGCTTAGCTGGGGTCCTCGACATTGTCATCCTGGAGCGAAGCGAAGGATCTGATACCGGAGAACTGTTCGGCTATCAGATCCTTCGCTTCGCTCCAGGATGACAAACCACGACACGTGCGGGTCGATCAAATTAGCTTTCCATCTTCGTCAAATGAAATCTCACCCCCGCAGCCTCGGCGGCGACGAGCAGGGCCTCGGCGGCTTTGAGGTCGCGCAGGATGGGGTTGGGTTGTTTGAAGTCGTTGAGATTGTTTGTGACATGGGTGGTCAGGGCGCGGACGGTTTTCAGGCCCTCGGCGGCGTCGAACCACTGTTCGGGCGGGAGTCGCATTTTTGTGGGGTCGAATCCCTCTTCGCGGAGCTGGGCGATCAGTGCGGCCTGGCTCTCCGACAGCAGCGCAGTGAGCGCGGCAGCGCCGTATCGGCGGATTGCGGTGTCGAGGCGGTTGGATTCACGGGCGAGGGCTTTGCCGGAGGCGGATTTGGTGTAAGCCGCGAAGGCTTCGGGGAGTTCTTTTTCGAGGGTGATGACAAATAGCTGGGCCATGGGGGCATCGTGCCGTATGTGGCGGATCACATCAATACCCGCGCTGAGAAGTTGGGTAACGCGCATTTAAAGTTGGCGGTAGCGGCTGGCAAAGTGGCGGTTTTGCGTGGGAAGCGAACAATAGGTGGCGTCTCTGATGGCGGATGTTCGGAGTTGAGGGCTCCGGGCGGCAGGCGATGGTTCGGCGCCGTCGAGTTCGTAGCGCGGACAGATCAAAGGGCGGTTTTTCGTTTCGGGCGGAGGCGTTACCGTGAGCCGTTTATCCAAACCTTCGGATTCCGCGTCGTATGAAACCGATTCGGCGGCGGCTGTGTCGTACGCAATACCGGGCACGGAAGACACGCGAATGACCCATTTTCGCTGGGTTATCCTCGCGCTGGTTTTTTTCGGCACGACCGTTAACTACATGGACCGGCTGGTGCTGGGGGTGCTGGCGCCGGATCTGAAGAGGCAATTCGCTATTACCGACGAAGGGTACGGGCACATTCAGGCGGCCTTCGCGCTGTCGTATGCGCTCGGGCAACTGGTTTCGGGCCGGGTGCTGGATTGGATTGGAACGCGACTCGGGTATGCGATCGCGCTGTTCGGCTGGAGCATCGCGTCGATTCTGCATGTCGTGGCGCGGAGCGCGTTTGGGTTTGGAGCGGCGCGATCGCTGCTGGGCGTGTGCGAATCGCCGAACTTCCCGGCAGCCGTCAAAGTGCTGTCGGAATGGTTTCCCAAGCGTGAGCGGGCGCTGGGGATGGGGGTGGTGAACTCGGGCACGATTGCGGGAGCGGTGCTGGTGCCGCTGGTGGTGCCGCCGCTGGTGGTCCGTTTTGGCTGGCGGGCGGCGTTTGTGTTTACGGGGTTGATCGGGTTGTTGTGGCTGTTTTTCTGGTTGCCGGTGTATGGGCCGCCGCGAGGGCATAAGCGGGTATCGGCGCGAGAATTGGCGCTGATTGAAAGCGATCCGCCCGAGACATCCACAAGCGTGCGTTGGGCCACGCTGCTCACGTTTCCGCAGACATGGGCGTTTGTGATCGGAAAGTTTTTGACCGACCCGTTGTGGTGGTTTTACATGACGTGGTTCCCGAGCTTTTTGAATAAGCAATATGGGTTGAACATTTCGCAGATCGGCACGCCGCTTTTTGTCATTTATGGAATGGCGACCGTTGGGAGCCTCGCGGGCGGGTGGCTCTCATCGGCGATGCTGAAAAATGGTTTCGGCGTGAACGCGTCTCGGAAGACCGCGATGCTAGTGTGCGCGCTTGCGGTGGTTCCGGTGGTTTTCGCTGCAAACGTGACGGGTTTATGGACGAGCGTGATGCTGATGGGGCTTGCGACCGCGGCGCATCAGGGGTTCTCTTCAAATCTTTATACGCTGGTTCCGGACATGTTCCCCAAGCATGCATGCGGATCGGTGGCGGGAATCGGGGGCTCTGCGGGATATATGGGGGCGACGCTGTTTTCCAGTTTGACGGGTTTGATCGTCGGGCGGTGGACGAATCAGAACTACAGCGTTCTGTTCATCATTGCCGGGCTGGGATATCTGGTTTCATTCATCATCATTCAGATCCTCGCGCCGCGGCTTGAGCCGGCGGCAATCTCGGACGAGGTCGCGGGGTTTGATGTGGTAGTTCCGGGCAAGGAGCAGCGTTCATGAATCGACGATCGTTTCTCAAGGGTGTGGCCGCGGCAACGTGCGCGGCGGTTGTGGGGCCGCGTGTTAGTTATGGCGCGCTGCCGAAGGCGAAGATCACGAAGGTGAATATCTTTCGCCCGCCGAACCTCAATCCGATTTTCAACCAGAGCAACATGCTGGTGACGATCGAGACGGATAACGGCCTCGTGGGCATCGGGGAAGGTGGCGCGCGGGATACGCTGGAGCAATGCGCGGCGCGATTGATCGGGCGGAACCCGTTTGATATCGAGAAGTGCTGGCAGGACATGTATCGCTCGTGGTTTTATCCGCCGGGGCGGGAGAAGATTCATGCGCTGGGGGCGCTGGATATGGCGCTGTGGGACATCAAGGGCAAGGCGCTGGATGTGCCGGTGTATGAGTTGCTGGGCGGGATGAATCGCAATTACTGCGAATGTTATTCAGCGGCCGGCGGGGGTGGTCCGCTCAAGGAACGGGCGGCGAATGTGATCGCGGCCGGCTTTCGCGCGTTTCGCATGGACGCGGCCAGCGTGCGCGGAACCAATGTTTACAACACGCACGAGCGGATTCACCAGGTGTTCAAGGATTGCCAGGCAGTGCGGGAAGGGGTTGGCAAGGATGGCGACTGGCTGATCGATTTCCATCAGCGCTTCGATTACTCCGATGCCCAACGCGGCTGCAAACTGCTGGAAGACCTGGAGCCGTACCTGGTGGAAGATCCGGTGCGCACCGAGGCGTTCCTGGAAGACATTCCCAAGTTGCGGAAGGTAACCACCGTCCCGCTGGCGGCTGGGGAGGAGTGGGGGAGCCGGTGGGATTTCAATAAGCTGGTGGAAGAGCACGACATCGACTACATCCGTGCGACGCTGCCGAACGTCGGGGGAATTACCGAGATGACGCGCATCGCCGCGATGTGCGAGACGCACAATGTGGGCATTGTGCCGCACTTCACGGGGCCGCTGGCGACGGCGGCGCTGGTTCATACCCTGGGGCCTTACTCTGGGCCGGTGTTATTCGAGTACACGTTTGGCAACGGAAACATTTCGCATCTGCCGGACTGTCTGACGTTCAAGGATGGGAAATTGTGGCCCAACGGGCGGCCGGGCTTGGGCGTGACGGCGGATATGAAACGGTTGACGAAGATCACGGAGATCACGGAGCCTGGCGCGCCGCGAACGACGTATATTCGGCCGGATGGGTCGCAGACGAATTGGTGAAGACGTCTTCACCACGAAGGCACGAAGGAAACAAATCAAAGAATTAAGCACAGAGGCCACAGAGAACACAGAGGGCACAGAGAAAACAAATATAAGAGAGTTAGCCGCATGGCCGCAGACGAAAATGTTGGTCTTTGTCTTATCTGCGAGCATCTGCGCAATCTGTGTTGCAGCCCACAAGGCTGCGTGTCC
>DAIRGS010000340.1:0-7624 GCA_036794395.1 Tepidisphaeraceae bacterium
GGGAGCGGCGGGTCCAGCGACAGGTGGTATGTGGGAAAACCAACGTGCCGAATCGAGCATTTTCTGTGGGTAAATTCAGACGGTTGTCCAACTGTCGAAGCTTGGTTTTCCCAAATCGGACCCGGCGCTGACAGGCATCCCCCTCGATCATGGCTTGTCTTCGACCCTGAGGCTCAGACCCGAAGGGGAAAGCCATGTCACGAAACGCGCGGAATAGCGCACGGTCATTTTTCCATCGAATCCTTCGCTTGGCCCAGAATGACAAATGAGGGACTCTTTCTTGAACAAGTTCACTTTCCGTATTTTCGCAGCGCGTTGAGCAGCGCCCGGAAATCTTTGGGCAGGGGTGCTTCGATGGTGATCGGAGTTTCTGATCGATCCGCAAACGTCAGCCGCTCGGCATGAAGGGTGAGGCGGCTCATCAGCGGGCGCTCCGGTTGATCGGCGGCGGGGCGGTAGTTCCGCTTGAAGGAACTTAGCATGATGCCGGCCTCGGAACCGGGAGCGGGTGGATGATAAACCGGGTCAATCGCGAGGGGTGAGCCGATATGTTTGAGGTGGACTCGAATTTGATGGGTTTTGCCGGTCTGGGGGAAAACCCGGAGCAGCGCGAAAAGTCGGAAAAGTTCCTCCACCTTCCATAGCGTTCGTGCCGGCCGGCCACCATGGCGCACAACCGCCATCTTGCGGGCCGCCCCGGGATGGGGCGCCAGGGCCGCGTCGATGTCTCCTTCAGATGCTGAAGGTCGGCCCGCGATCAGTGCGAGATACTGCTTTTTGATCAGGTTGTTTTGGAATTGGTGAGAGAGATGGCGTTGCGAGTCGATGTTTTTGGCGAAAAGCAGGATCCCGCTAGTGTCCTTATCAAGTCGGTGGACTACGCGGAGCCGGGGATCGGCGGTTCCGGTCCAAGCGAGTTCGATTTGATGGGCGAGGGCTTGGAGAACGCTCGTGTCTTCGCCGCGGCCGGGAATGGTCGCCAGGCCGGCGGGTTTGTTGACGGCGATGTAGTCATCCGTCACGCTCAGCACATCCAGATCACTTTTGCCAGCCACACGCCTAGTGTAGCGGATGGGCGGTACGGCGCTCCAATTGGCGGTTGACCCTTTTTTGGGGGAGTTCTACTATCACGGGCGGCAACCGGCGCGGGGTCTGCGTCCGCGTTTTTCAAACCGTCCGCCTGTTGTCCCGGCGGGTAGCAAGGAGTGCATGTGCGGCTGCTGATTGCCATTCCCGTTCATAACGAGCGCAAATACGTCCGTCAGGTATTGGAAAAAGTCCATCACTTTCACAATGGCGACATTCTGGTCATTGACGATGGCAGCAAGGACGGCACGGCAGAGATCCTTGCGGGGATCCCGGATATCCATCGCATCCGTCACGCCTCCAATCTTGGATATGGCCAGAGTTTGATTGACGCCTTCGATTTTGCCGACCAGCGGGGATACGACTGGGTCATCACCATGGACTGCGATGAGCAGCATGAGCCCGAGATGATTCCCGAGTTTGAGCGTGAGATTCGCACAAACCAGTGGGATATGATCAGCGGCTCGCGGTATCTGATTCAGCGAAGCAACGATGACCTTCCGCCCGGCGATCGGCGAAAGATCAACGGCCAGATCACTCAACTGGTTAACGAAACACTCGGCCTCAACCTGACCGATACCTTTTGCGGGTATAAAGCCCACCGTGTTGAGGCGATGCGGAGGATCACGCTTGACGTAACAGGTTATGCGTTTCCGATGCAGCTTTGGCCACAGGTTGCGGCGGCGCAATTTCGAATCACCGAACTGCCGGTGCGGCTGATCTACAATGACCCGACCCGCCATTTCGGTGGGCAGCTTGACGATGCCGACAATCGGCTTCGTCACTATCTTGACGTCTTCCAGCAGGAAATGCGGCGAGCGTTTCCACCCGAAGCCCGCGAACCCGAAGAGGTCTGCTGTTGCGCCAAGTAGATATGGACCTCGAACCCGCGCGTTACGATCGCTGGAAAGCGCCGGCTGAGGATGGGCAGGTTCTGATCTGGCCCGTCGCCGGGCAGTTGCTGGATGATGCGCGCGACAACCACAGGCGGCTGGGGGCCTGCGAAACCGCTCGAGTTCAAAATATCCCGCTACCCCAAGTTCGGCGCAAAATGCGTCAGTGGCTCGGGCACGACGATGCCCAGCATCTGATTGCAACCGGCCATCAAACCGAACTTCATCATCCGGGGGTCTGGGCGAAGAATGCACTTATTGACGCCGTCGCTGGAAAGCTCGGAGGTAGAGCTTTTCACTTTGCGGTCGATACCGATGAACCCAAGCATCTTGAGCTGAGATGGCCCGGCGGCTCGGTACCGCTGAGCGATGATCCATCGAGCCAACGGGCGGCATGGAGCGGGCTGGTAAATCCGCCGACACCGGCACACGTCGGTCAGATAGAAGAGACCTTTTCCAAAGCGGCTTCCGAATGGAACTTCACACCCATCGCGCCGGAGTTTCTAAAATCGTTCCAGCGGATTTCGGGAACCGCGAGCAATCTTCCGGCTGCGTTGAGCGATGCGCTTCATCAACTCGATTGGGGGCTGGGTCTTCGTTACGACGCGATGATCGTGTCGCCGATTTGCCTTTCCGAGCCGTACCTGTTGTTCGTGCACCATGTCCTGGCGCGCGCGGGCGAGTTCGCGGCACATTACAACGATTCGTTGGCCCACTATCGACGGGGAAATAAAATAAAGGATCCCGGGCGTCCGATGCCGGATTTGAAGGTCACGGGCGAGGCCTGCGAAGTACCTTTCTGGCTCGACTCGCTAACGGCGGGGAGCCGTTCCCGCGCGTCGGTCGTGCCGGTGGACGGGCAGTGGGCTTTGCGGTTGAACGATGGGGAGGTTTTTCGGTTCGATCCATTCGCCGAAGGTTGGCCGGCGGCGCAATCGCTGCTGAAGTGGCTCCGGGCACGCGGCCTGAGGCTTGCGCCGCGGGCGCTGACGTTGACGGCGGTGTTGCGATTGTTCGTGGCAGACCAGTTTGTCCATGGTATTGGCGGGGGGCAATATGATCAGGTGCTGGATACGCTGATTACGTCGCACTTTGGCATCGAGCCCCCGCGGTTTTCGGTGACGACCGCGACACTTTTCTTTCCCGAGGCGGTGGGCCAGCCGCGGGCATGTTTGCCCTGCGTTGTTCGCGAAGGACATCAGCTTCGGCACTCGTTGCTTGGAAAAGAGAAGATGGCGCTGGTGGAGCAAATTGCAGCCCTCCCGCGTGGTTCGAGCGAGCGATCCACGTTGTTCTACCAGATGCATGACAAGCTCACGGCGGCGCTGGCGTCTCCTTCCCTCAAGGAATGGGAGAAGCGTTTGCGCGAGTCCGAGGAGCGGGCGATGGCGGAGCGGGTGCTGTTTGATCGCGAACTTTTCTATGCAATCCAGCCGAGGGACCGGCTCGTGGGGTTGATTGATCGATATCGTGGGGTTTTCGAGTAAGATTCTTCCTGCCATCCGGTTGTGGCGCCATTACCTTCGGTTGTATTTTGTGTCGCACAGCCACTCTTAGGCTTCGTTCAACCGAAGGTTGAACTCTCTTGCCCCCTCTCCCTCCGGGAGAGGGCTGGGGTGAGGGCGAATGACCAGTGACTTTGAAACGATATCTGCCAGATGACTTTCGCCCGCCGACCGAACAGAGCCAGGAACACTTGAAGCATCCTCGTTGATAACACCCATGAAGCTTGCCTTCTCCACCAACGCGTACACAAAGCATTCGCTGACCCAAGCGCTGGAAGGAATTAAGCGCGCTGGATTTTCCGGCGTGGAGATTCTCGCGGATGTGCCGCATGCTTATCCAATGCAGATGGATGATGCACTCACTCTAGAGGTCAGCCGGAATCTGGAGCGCCTGGGTTTGGCGGTGAGCAACATCAATTGCAACTGTTCGTTTGGCTACTGGAAAGACGCTCCGCCAGAGCCTTATTTTGAACCGAGCCTGATCAGCCCCAATCCCAAGCATCGGGCCGACCGGATCGCAATGATCCAGCGCACGCTCCAGTTTGGGCGGGATGTGGGCGCGCGAAATATCAGCATTACCAGCGGCCGGATGCTCGGCGGTATGCCGCCGGAGCGGGCGGCCCGGCAGTTTGTCGAATCAATCAAGCCGGTGCTGGATCGCGCCGATAGCCTGGGAATCGATCTGGGCATCGAATGCGAGCCGGGGCTGTTTCTGGAATATGTTGCCGAGCTGCGGGAGTGGATTAACCGCCTTAACCATCCGCGGCTGGGCGCGAACCTGGATATCGGTCACAGCCAGGTGATCGGCGAGACCATCCCGTACGAAGTGGAGATGCTCAGGGGCCGGATCTGGAACATGCACGTTGAGGACATCCCGGGTCGCAAGCACTATCACATGATTCCCGGCGAAGGCACGCTGGACTGGTCTAGCCTCAAGAGCGCGCTGGAGCGAATCGGGTATGACCGCTATCTGACGGTCGAGCTGTACACCCACACCGAGAACCCGCAGGAGGCCGCGGAGAAGAGCCACCAGTTCTTGAATGCCGTATTCGGCTCGTGACCATTTGGCGATGCTCCGCTACCGGTTCTATATTTTCGCGGTGATTTTGGCGGCGTCGATCTTCGGCGTGTCATGCGCGACGCACAAACCCGCGCCGGCCACGACGCAGCCGATCGCGACGCCAGTGGATATCCCAGGGGTTCGCAACTTTGCGTGGGTCTCTCCATCACTGTGCCGCGGCGGCCAACCGACGCGGGCGGGGTTTGAACAACTACAAAAGGCGGGGGTGAAGACAATCGTTAATTTGCGTGGCAAAAGCACCCGCGATGATGTTGAGCGGATGGGGTTGAAATATGTGCAGATCCCGTCCAGTGCATCGAAGCCGGACGAAAAGCTGGTGGTGGACTTTCTGCGAACGGTTCGAGATCCGGTGAATCAGCCCGTGTTTGTTCACGACGAGGCGGGGGCGGATCGGGTGGGGGTCTACGTGGGGGCATACCGGTTGGTTGAGGAGGGTTGGGCGGCCAGTGATGTGGATGTCGAACTGGGACAGTTTCACTTCAATCGGTATTGGACGCAGATTCCCAGGTTTTTACATCAGTTGAATGTCGAGGGGGTTCGGAAAGAGATTTTGAACGTGCCGGTGGCGAGCACGCGTCCGGCGAGTCGGCCAACGACGCGGGGAATCACTCGCGCCACTTCGTTACCGGTTTCGTTCATTTCATCGTAGGAAGAACACATTGCGAGATAGGACTCGCGGGAGAAGAGCACCAGCCGGCCGTCGCCCTACTGGGTGAATTCGGCGACGTGGTCTTGTTTGATGGCGAGGTAGTAGAGTTTGCCGGGGCTGAGTTGGCGGCCGGACATTTGTTCGGCGCCGTCGCCCACGCCCATGTAGATGTCGCAACGTCCGGCGGAGCGTATAGCGCCACCGCGGTCCTGATCCATCATGAATCGGCCCGCGAGATTCTTGCCGGCATATGACGTTGGCGCATTAACGAAGGCGAGCATCCCGGCGGGGTAAACGCTCTTGTCGGTGGCGATTGACGAGAATGCGGTTACCGGGACGTTGATCGCGCCGAAAGGCCCACCGCGCGTTTCAGTGAAGAAGGTCGTTCGCTGGTTCAGCCAGAGGTACTTATCCATGGCCGGGGGATTGGCCTGGAAATAGTTTCGCATGGAGTCGAAACTGAGTTGACCTTCGGGGATTGCGCCGTCTTTGACCATCTGCCGGCCAGGGGACGTGTACGGGTAACCGTTGGTCCCGGCATAGCCCACTTCAAAGATCCGGCCATCCGGGAGCCGCAATCGTCCCGAGCCTTGCACGGTCACAACGTACGCATTCCATCGCGTTGTGAGCCAGGCGATTTCCTGGCCATCGAGCATGTGGCCATTTTCGATGTCCTGTCGCGTGTAGTAAGGGACGATTGTGGCGTCCTGCTTGCGGCCGGCACGCTCGCCGGTCTCGTCGGTGATGAGGTCTGCCGGGCGCTTGTAGAGCGGGAATTGGTATGCGCCGCTGCGCGTCAGGCTCGCGTCGAAGGTGGGAGTGTAATAGCCCGTGAAAAGCACCTGTCTGGTGTAACCGCCACCGCTCGGAGATGGGGCGCCTACGCTTGCATACACGTCAAATTTTTCCGCGATCGTCGCGTTGAGTTGTTGCGAGTTCGCCCCAGGCGACATTTGATCGAGAAGCTGGCGGAAGGCGCGAAGGGTGGCCACGGCGCGCTCATGGGAGATGTTGAGGTAGGGATAAGCCTTGGCGCTGCTGGGGCGGGCGAAATATTTCAGGCTGTTGTCCAGGGATCGTTTGAGGCCGTCGAGGTCTCCTGAGAGCAGGCCGGCGGAGAAGTCGGGATACTCTGCCGGGGTGATCTGCTTAAGCGCCATTTCCCCTTCGGGTAGCGGGGCGGCGTAATCGATTTTCGCCGGTTCGATTGTGGCGGGTGGACGCTTAGGTTGGCAGCCGGTCAGGGCGAGGATGATCAGTAGAAGTGCAAAGGGAAAGCGAGTCACGAATCCTCCATGATTGACGTGCGGGTTTTGGCTTATGCTCGGCGCTCGGCGTGAACCTGTTTCTCTGCGTGATAGCTGCTGCGAACGAGCGGTCCTGATTCGACGTGGCGGATTCCCCGCTCTTCTCCCTTGACCTTCCACATGGCAAATTCATCGGGATGCACCCATCGCATGACGGGCAGGTGCTGGGCGGTGGGCTGCAGATACTGGCCGAGGGTGAGGATGTCGCAGCCGATCGAAACCAGGTCGTCGAGAACGGAATCGATTTCGTGGATCTCTTCTCCAATGCCGAGCATCATGCCGGTCTTGGTGACGAAGCCCTGGGCCTTGGCGATTTTGAGCAGTTCGAGGGACCGGCGATACTTGGCCTGCGGACGAACCGTCTTGTACATGCGCGGGACGCTCTCGATATTGTGGTTCAGGATATCCGGTTTTTGATCGAGTACTTTCTGGAGCGCGTCCCAGTCGCCGCAGAAATCGGGGATGAGTACTTCAACGCTTGTGCCGGGCGATTGCAGGCGAACCTGCCGGATGGTCTCTGCCCATACCCCGGCCCCGCCATCGGGTAGTTCATCGCGATTGACGCTGGTGATGACGGTGTGCTTCAGGCCCATCGCGGCAACCGCGCTGCCGACACGCACCGGTTCTTCCAGATCCAGCACGGGCGGGCGGCCAGTGGCGATGTGGCAGAAGCCGCACGATCGGGTGCACACATCGCCCAGGATCATCAGTGTCGCGGTCCCGGCGGCCCAGCATTCTCCCATGTTTGGACACTTGGCCGACTGGCATACCGTATGGAGCCGCTGTTCGTTTACGAGGGAAAGAAGCTTCAAATATTCTTCGCCTCCTGGCATTTTCATTTTCAGCCAGGACGGTTTGCGCCCTTTGCCGGGCATGGGGGTGCTTTGTTCGTCATTTAAGACCAGATGATTGAGTGACAAGCCCATATTGTGTAGCCGGAGCGAATGTTAGAGGCTTTGGACGACATCGGCAAACGCCGGCTGTGCGACGGAAAGTCCGAATCGCGGCTTGGAACGCGACATGAATAGCCCATTACAGGGCGGATTGCGCGAAAGAGCCATACTCGATCCGGGTCCGTGACACTTTAGGCGGGCCTCTTCTCC
>DAIRGS010000341.1:0-7614 GCA_036794395.1 Tepidisphaeraceae bacterium
GTGTTACCCCCACCGCCGAAGCCCCCACGATTGTTGTTCCCTCCGAACGTACCGCCCCGATTGGTCGATCCGGTGATCCCGGTTTGCTGGAACAGACCGTTGAGGGTCTGCATCATGTCAATCGCCTGGCCGTTCTTTACGCGATAGAGAAAGAACGTTGAAGTTTCCTGTGGATTGGCATCCAGATCCTTCAACATTTTGACGATTTTTTCGATGGATTTTTTGGGTCCGGAAACGACGACCGTATTGGTCCGCGTATCAGCCGCGGCTTGGACTGTTCCTTCGCTGCCCTCCTCCTGGGCCTGGGCTCCGCCGGCGAAGAGCGCGGCGAACGGATTCCCACCGCCGGATCCACGGCCGCCGCCCCCGCCACCATTCCGACCCCCACCGCCACCACCGGGTCCGCCTCTCCCAAAGCCGCCAAAACCAGGAAACCCGCCCTGCGGTTGTTGCTGCGGGCCGAACATGGTCGTGATCAACCGCGCCGTTGCATCGGCATCGGCGTATTTCAATTGAATGACGCGCAGATCGCTATCCTCGGCACGATGCAGATTCATGCTGGTGATGATGGTCGCGATGCGCTTGATGGCATTTGACGTGTCGGTAACAACCAGTGAATTGCTTGCGGCGTTGGCCATTAAGTTGGTGCTGGACGAGACAATGGGAGTCAGGTCCTGGCGCAGCTTGACGGCATCGAGAGAGCCCACGGCCATGACCTGTGTTCGCAGGTCATCGGTATCTGGAATCGCTTCCGGGTCCGAGCCGTAGAACACCGGCGGCGCTTCCTTGGCGTGAGAGCGGGTAAGGACCTTGAGAATCCTTCCCATCCTGACGATGACGAATTCCTTTGACTTGAGCGCGCTGTTGAGCACCTTGAGCGCTTCTTCGGCGGGAATGGGCTGCTTGGCGATGACATCAACGCGCGTATCGTTGCCGGCTTCGTTGACGGCAATCTCGAATCCATAATCGCTGGAGAGCTTTTCGAGCACCGCCACGATTTGAGTATTATTGAAATTGAACGCTACCCGCGTGGTGGGCAAATCGCCAGGCTGCGACGTTGGGGCCGGCCTGGTTTCCTGTGCCCAGGCAAGCGGATTTGGTCCCTGGAGGGTGGCTCCAAAAACCGCTGTGGACAGCACCCACCGCAGGACCCTGCGTCGTTCCCTCTGCGCTAGCATGTGTTGGACCTTTCTGTGCCCGTGCGTATCCGGAACGGTGATTCCGGACAATTCGCCTCGAAGTTGTGGACAGTCCCCCCGCCGCCGATGCCGCTGAACTACCACGGCAAGTCAATGCACTACTCAAACAAGACAAGGCCAATCCGCCTATTGGCCGAGTTCCAAAGCGCGGCGGCGTCGCATCATGTCCGCCACCTCTTCATCCGTAGTTGTTCCAGTTGCGGACGTGACGTTGACCGCTGATGCACCGGTTGCCGCGCTGGCGGTCGGCCCGCCCGAAGTCGCCACGCTGGTCGGGGTCAAACGTTCGCCCGCGTCGAGATTGACGCCGATCGTGATCATCCGCCGGCCGCCGTTCTTTTCCACGATGATGTGCTCAAGCGTGATCTCGGTCACACGGGCGCCATTGCTGGTTAACAGGTCGCCTTCACCCACCCAGGTGGGCGGCTTGGAAGAACTGCTCGTATCCTCAATGTTGGCCAAATATCGCGTACCTTCCCGCATCGCGCCTCGCAAAACCAAAGCTGAAACGGTCGCAGTTGGGAAGACGGCGGGGTTCGTCTGAGTGTCAGGTTGATAGGCAACGTGATTTTTGGAGAAAATGCTCTTGGTCATCAAGAGTGAGAATTCCTTGGGCAGGGGCTGGGCTTGATACGTGATCGGGCCCGTCATGACCGGGATCGTGTAGGAAAGCGGCTTGGACGTCTCGACCTTCGGCGCAGGCGTGGGGGCAACTACGGTTCGATCGGCAGAGGAGGAACCGTTGTCGGAGTTGAATCGCTGGCGATTGCGGCCACCGTTTTGGCTATTGTCGCCATTATTGTTATTGCCCCCGTTATTGAAGCCGCCGTTCTGCCCACCCCCGTTGTTGCCACCGAACTGGCGGTTCTGGCGATTGCCGCCGCCGAACTGCTGATTGCCGCCCTGTTGACCAAATCCGCCGCCGCCATTCTGGCGATCCTGCGCGGAAGCAGTGACGGCCGAAGCGGTCATCAGTAGTGCGGTTGCCAGCATTTTTTGAAATCTTCGCATGACCGTCGCTCTCTCTCGTTTCAAGTACGAAATGTCTAATTTACATCGGCCGGGAAACTCATTGGCCACTCATCAACCGCATGCACTCTCGTCCGGCGGCTAATTCAATAATCCCGACATCACCAGCAGCGCCTCCTGGCGGGCGGTGAGAACCTCACGAAGGTGATCCTGGGCTTTGGACAGATCTGCCTGGGATTTCGATCGCGCCTCGCGAAGTGCCTCCAGCTTGGACTTGATGTTGTCCGACTTGGCTTCCTTACTGCTCAGGCTCTCCCGAAGTTCACGAGCAGCCTGTTGAACCGGCGAGGAGGTTGTTTCGACCGGGGTCGCCGAAGCTCCGCGGCGCCTGCCACGTCCTCCACCTGCACCACCTGAGGGCCTGGAATTCGATTCACGCTGAAGCTCTTGAACCTTTTGGACTCGCGGCTCCAGAACCTTCCATTCATCGTCCGAGGCACCCAATTGTTCTTTCACGCGGTTCAGCTGAGCGACCTGAAAAGAACCTCGCCCGCCGCGGCCAGATTCTACATCGCGGGCACTATCTTTGGTTCGCGTGGTCGGTTCGGCCTGCCGTGCAATGCCTAACCCGGGCCAAACGGCCAAAGCAAGAGCAGCGACAGCAAACCACGATTTCCGCCTCACGCGCGTCTCTCCATTGCGACCTGGGCGCTCGAATCGGCATCATTGTCGGACTTGTTCGATTGCGTCCGATGCACATATGAGTCGCCCGTGGTGCCTGCCTGGGATTAGTAGCGCAAACCGTCTGCATTCTTCCCGGTGAATTACACTTGCCCTGCCTTGGCGCTGCCAAAATGTCGGATTTTGGCGGATTTGATGTGTTCAACGGCTTCATTCGCTGGAAGAACTGGAGTTGGGCTGGGTACTAAGCCCGTGTTAGCACGAGGATCGGCCAGCAGACCATTTCTCACTACGGTTCGCGGAGAATTATGGATGTCGCACAGATTGAACTGGTGAGGCGAGCCCAACTGAAAGACGCAACAGCGTTTGCAGAGTTGGTGCAAATTTATCAGCGGATGTGCCTTTCGGTGGCGTTTAAGGTGTTGAGCGATGCCTCTTCCGCCGGTGACGTTACGCAGGACGCATTTATTAAGGCGTGGGACCGCTTGGTCAGTTTGCGGGAGCCGAGCCATTTTGGCACATGGCTTTGCGGAATCGTGCGTAACCTCGCGGTAGACCGTGTTCGACGACGCCGCCGGGCTGAGACATTGGGGCCGGGCTGCATTCCCGCCAAAGCACATCGGTGGACGATCGACCCGGTCGATGATATTTGCCGTCGTGAGTCGCAAGACATGATTGCAGGGGCACTTGCAGACTTGGACGACACGGCCCGAACCGCGCTCACCATGCGATATTACGACCGCTTGCCCAGCAAACAGATCGCACGCGTACTGGGGATTTCACCCGATGCGGTGGATATGCGGCTGATCCGAGCGCGCAAGCGGCTGAAGGCCGCCCTGCCGCAACTCAAAACCGCATAGGGGGCTTCAACCCTTTCGCAGCATGGCTTGGCTTTGTACGTTACCGCCTATGGTTCGATATTTTGATGAGTGCAAGTGGGCGGATGTCGGCGACGGCATGATCTTCCAGTTCGTCGACGGCGAGGGGAACATTTTCTCCGAAATCGCATTGATGAACTCAGATGGACAGCTCTGGAAGTTCGAAGTCATGCTGCCCGAGCGGAATCAGGTGAACGGCACCAATCCGGCTGCCATTGTTTCCACCCAGGCGGCGGCGCGGCGAATCGCCGAGACGATCCTGCTGAGCACGATTGTTACGCGATAATGCGGTTGCCGGTATATCGGGGGCGAGTCGCCTGATGATCGGTTGTACGCAAGGTGTGTTGCTCCCGGAGCCACAGTCCGTAGAATTGCGCGCAGGAGCACCGACCGATGGCGAAATCAAAACCGAAATCTGAAAACCCCAAAGCATCAAGCGAAGTCGCGAAAGAGTCTAAGCCCAAGGTCGAGGCGAAAAAGACAGCCGCCGTGCCGGCATCACCGGCATCAACTGCCGGGAAGGCGAAGAAGCCGGCGACCAAAAGCCCCGCCCAGCCTGGCGGCATGCCGATGATCGATACATCGCTGGCAGCCCAGGCGGCGGCCAAGATGGTCGCAAATCGTGACTTTCTGCATCCAACCAAACCTCAGGCGAGCGGGGGAAAAAAAGAGAGCGGCTCGTTCAAACAACTCAAAGACAGTTTCCACAAGCCTGCGGTTCAAGGCCCGGGTGGTGTACTGACGCAGCAAAACTCGCAGAAGAAAACAAGTACCGGCTTCGACGGGCGAAAGCTGGTCGGGCATAACCAGACGTTCGGCGCGGATGTAAACCGAGCAGGTGTGCCGCGTCGAACCGGCGGGGGATGAGCCGGTGACCCCGCTGAACGCCACAGGGCTGATTGCGGCAACCTTCACCGCGTTCCATTCAGATGGAGAGCTGAATCTCGATCAGATTGAACGCCAGGCCGAGGCGTTGGCGCGCGTTGGAATCGTCGGCGCATTCGTCTGCGGCACCACCGGGGAAGGCCAGACTCTCAGCAACCAAGAACGGCAGCGCGTGCTTGAGCGATGGTGTGCCGTCGCGCCCAAAGACTTCCGAATTATTGCCCACGTGGGGCATGTGAGCCTCGCCGAGGCCGCAGCGCTGGCCAGGCACGCCGCAAAATGCGGCGTGGCGGGTATCGCGGCGATACCGCCCTACTTCTTTAAATCGCAAAATGTCGACGACATCCTCACCTGCGCCGCCAAAGTCGCCGCCGCGGCGCCCAACCTTCCATTTTACTATTACCATTTTCCGGTGATGTCGGGGATTTCCATTGCGGCCTCGGAGCTGCTCCGGCAGGGCATCGACCGAATCCCAAACCTCTGTGGCCTGAAGTTCACCGACGACAACCTGATGGAATTCGAACGCTGCATTGCCGTGGCGGCGGGTCGGATGGATCTGTTTCTTGGTCGCGAAGGCATGATGCTGGCGGGCATGGCGATGGGCGGGAAGGCTTCGATCGGCAGCTCGCTGAATTTCGCCGCCCCGGTGTATGGCCGGCTTCGTGCGGCTTTTGAGGCCGGGGATATCGCTCGCGCGCGTCAGGAACAGGCCAAGGCCAACTCGATGCTCGCGATTTTTCTCCGATTCGGCGGCCTTCGCGCCCAGAAGGCCGCGACGAACATGGTCGGTCCCGATTGCGGGCCTGTCCGGCCATCGCTTCGTCCGCTGGGCGATTCCGAACTTGCATCCATGCGAAAAGAGCTGGAAGCCGTCGGCTTTTTCGACTTCATACGACCTGCGTGATTTCGATCGAAGTGATGGTCCGCGGATCAAAATCAATCCGCTGCTCAAATTGCCCCGCCAAGCCAACCTTATCCAGCGCGATAATCCATCCTTGCTCGATAATCATTTGTTCGACAATGCGCCCATCTGCAAGGGTCGCTTTGCAGACGGCGGTGTATTTCCGTTTCGGGACGCCATGGGCGATCAGAAACTGCCGCCATTCTTCAGGCAGTACCTTGGCGAGCCGGTTTCGGGGCGGGGTGCGGGAGTGCATTTGGCATGTTATAATCAAAGAGACTTGGCCACGCTTGGCATTTAAGCTTATGACGATTCATCACCCCATCCGTGCGCGACGTTCTCCGAAATTGGGTGAACCCACCTGGGATATTGCACAACTCTACCCCACGCAGGGTACTTGGACCGTCGAACAGTATTTGAATCTGAATACCAATCACCTCGTGGAGTTCAGCGATGGTGTACTCGAGTTTCTCCCGATGCCAACGGAATTCCATCAATGTCTGATGTTGTTTCTATACAACGCGCTGAGCACTTTCGTCAGCTCAAGAGGGCTTGGAATGGTATTGGCCGCTCCAATGAAGGTTCGTATCAACTCTCGTAAATACCGCGAGCCGGATGTGCTGCTCATGCTCTCGGCCAACGCGCAGCGTCGGCGCAATAAATTTTGGGAAGGCGCCGACCTGGTCATGGAAGTGGTGAGCCCGGACGATCCAAGCCGCGACTTCGAGGATAAGCGAGAACACTATGCCTTGGCCGGCATTCCTGAGTACTGGATTATCGACCCCGAACGCCGCGAGATCATCGTTCTCACGCTTAGAGGCAAACGATATATTGAGCGTGGCGCGTATGGCATGGGCCGTCGTGCGACTTCGGGGCTGCTGAAAGGTTTCGGCGTAGACGTATCGAAGCTTTTTAAGTCCGCCGACGCGGCAAGAGCGTCTGGCGGATCGGACGATTAATCCACCGCGCAGCCTTCGGTCGCCGTCATATTGATTTCATCCGCGGCTTGGGGATCGCGCCGGACGCCGGGGGCGTTTTTCAATACCACTTCTCCAGAACATTGCTCCGGTCGCACAGACCGCGCACGACGTGCGAGCGTTGCATTTGGTTGCACGGCGTTGCATTTGTTGTAATTTTGCTTGAAGCGGGCGTGGGTACAAGGGGTGGTGGGTGGAGGTTGGCTTGAGCGGATTATTTTCGCATTTTCTGGCGCGCTGGTGCTTTTTGCGGGTACGGCTAAGCTATGGGCTCAACTGTGATTATGGCGACTGCCAAAAACGGTGAGCGCGCGGGGGTTCGCCGGTGAAGAGCCATGATGTGGGAGGTGGAGACGCGAGACTGAAAAAGTAGGAAGCATCCGCCATCTCAACCTCCCAGTTGGGCTTGAGGAGCTCCTCACCGAAAGCCTTGAGCAATAAAAAACCAGACGGCCTTTCTCCCTGGTCATTGGCATACGTTTCCGAATCGATGACTCGGTGCTCAGGTGCCGTGTTCGCAGCGCGGTTTTTCGCATTTGAGTCAGAATCCACGTCTGGCCTAAATGTCCGTGTGCCCATGCGCATCATTTTCAACTGAAGCCGCGAGCCTGACGCCGGGCCTGGCGGCGCCGCACGCCTGATCGTCAACCCCGACGAACGCGCCCGATCCCAAGCCCGCGTGACTCGCAGAAGGCTCAACGAGTGTGACCTGCTGAAGACCCCGACGCGAAACCGAAGCGGACATTTCTGCAAAACAGCGGGTACACGCTTAACCGAATAGTATGCAGCACTGCCCTATTCTCTTGTTTTGCTTCTAAAATAGGAATGTCCCCTTATTGTCCCCTGTCCCCTTATTGTCCCCCGAATGTTCCTGCGTCCAAGCGCGTCGCTGCTGGCCGAACCACGAAAACGGCGGCGTTCCATTTTCGCAGGTTCTTGCCATAATTAGGAATGTCCCGTTTTCTTCACCCCCGTTTTCTTCACCCCCGTTTTCTTCACCCGGCTCGATGCGAGTCGCACTACTGGTCAAAGGGGATTTTCTGCTGGGAGTGAATCTGTCCCAGGCGCGCTTTGAGTCGGTGGATCATGAAACGTTCAGTGCGGTGCTGACGCTTCCTGCCCCG
>DAIRGS010000342.1:0-7574 GCA_036794395.1 Tepidisphaeraceae bacterium
GACAAGGAGACAAGGAGAAAAGCGGGGGCGTTGCATGGCGTTGCAAAACGTTGCAAGTGGGGCAATGGACAATTGACAATGGACAGTTGACAACGAGGGCGGGGGGGGGCGCTGAGGGTGGGGGATCTTTCGAAATGTCACAAATGTCTCACTTTTTACGGGGGCGGTGGGTGACATTTATCTGAATATTGCTCTATTGGTTTTGGAATGAAAAAGGGCGCGCTTTTTTGGAGCGCGCCCTGGGGTGGTGTTGGGTTAGTTGGTGGGGTTAGTTGGTGGGAATGTTGGTTGTGGTCAGGCCGGCGCCTCCGGGGAGTAGTTTTGAGCGGTCGATGATGAAGGCGGCTCGGCGTTGGACGACGAGTGTGGCGGAGGAGGTGTCGGCGTCGCGCCAGCCCTGGACGAGGATGTAGGCCGTGAAGGAGTCGGAGCGGGTGGTGACGAGGTTGGAGACGCGGTTCATCATCATGAACTGGGACTTGAAGCTGCCCAGGACGAAGTCGTTTGCGTAGGCGGGGGAGAGGTTTCCCTGGCTTTGGTTGTAGGGGACAGCCGGGGCGTTGTGTCCGGGGGTGTCGAGCATGAAGCGGAAGTAGGGGCCGGTGCCTGGGGGCAATGGAAGCGGGTTGGTTGGGAGGGTTGGGCCGGGCACGATTGGGAGGATGGGGACGTTGGCGAGTTCGAAGATGCTCCGGAAGGGGCCGTGGCCCCGGCCGCTGCCGTCATTCACATCGCGGTAGAACGCAATCGAAAGCCCGATATCCATATTGACGTCGCGGCGGGTGGTACCGCTCACGGTGCCATTAAAATTTGGATAATCCGGCGGTACCCAAGGCACGCTTGCGAGGACGACCCAGGAGGCAGTGTTGATGTTGACCAGGCCTTGAATGGACGCGGTCTCTTCAGTGGCATTGCGCGGATTGAAGGGCTGGGCGTTGTAGACGCCCTTTGTAATGACTGGGCCACCGGTCACGTTTGGAACATCGACCACGACTCCCGCACCAGGCGGCGAATACTTCTGAAACCCTCCATAGCTCGTTCCCAGAAGAGTATCGACATCCGGATCCTGAAAACTCGGATCTACTTCAGGCATGTAATCCTGCTGAGGGGATTGAACAGTCAGGTAATCGAAAAGCCGTGTCGAAAAGTGATAGAGCCACTGATTTGGTATGACGCCTGAAGGAGCCGTGAAAAGGTCATCTGGCAGCACAGCGGGTGCCGTCGGAGTGATCAAATTCATATCAATTGGCGTGATTGGACAGAACCGCCCAACGTTCTCCACTGGAACTGGAGGGAGACTTGAATTGAACAACGGATCGGCCAGTCCAAGTTGAGGATTGGCAGGAACCGCGGGTTGCAAAATAATTTCGGAGGGTTCTTGGAAAGAAATGCCCTGCGAATAGCCTAACGCCAAGGCCGAGTCCATCGTGACCGGATTCATTTCGAGGACGGCCAGGGTTCCGGTTCCGCTGCCTACCGGATCCTCGATAGCCAGACGGTATGCACCAATGAAAGGTACTTGAAGCATGTCGCCGTTCCGTGCAAATCCCCCATATGGGAACGCGGTTGCAGCGGTTCCGCTGGAAGAAGCGCGCTGAATATTGGGGCCAGCCGAGTCCAGGCTGTTCATGGGGAGAGGAATGTCTCGATAGCCAGGCTTGCCGGTGAGAGTTGGGGTGCCGAAAGGAACCGTCGAGGCGACAACCCCTGCCGCCGTCAGTGCTGTGCCGAGTCCGGCTCCCAATGTGGGAATGTCGCTGCTCCAAGTCCCGTCGACAAGGCGGGGGACGGCCGCAGGCGGGGCGCCGGGGGAAACGACATAATGGCCGGGATAGACAAAGTGCCAAGACTTGCCGTTAAGCGGATCATTTGGGCGAACGTAGTACCACTCAGTTGGAGTGGGATTTGCCGTTGCGGGAAGTGTATTGAGGCCCGTGAAGTCGTATGCATCAACAGGGACCATGTCCGCAGGGTTCGGGGTGTAGACAGTGCCGACGATCGTACCTTCGTGGAATGCGGGATAAGGTTGGTTTGTCGGTTGGCCGGCATTTGCCCGAAGTGGTGTCGGACCCGCAACTAATGGAGCAAGGGTGTTAACTGAGTGGCTCGGTTTGCCTTGACCAGTTAAACTATCCACATGTCTTGGGCGGAAAAGCATGAGTTCAGCGCCTAGCGCACCTCTGGGCGCGGATGGAGTCTCAGGCGGAGTCGGCTGCGGCGGGATAAGGTTTTGAACAACGTACATCGCGATTTGTCCAGGCAACAACGGTAAGCCGGTCGCTTTAACCACATTCGCGGGCAAAAGTATTGTTCCAGTCATTGGATCTGCCGGAGGCGTGTCATAGCTCGCCACAACGATATAACCGCCTGGCGGGATTACAGGGGCCGTGGCTCCGTACCACTGTACTTCTGTCGGCAACACCGGAACGAGCTGGGGATTAAAGTTTTGTGGCGTCGCTGTCGGGGCAGTATTTGGTCGAGTAATTATCCCCATGGCATATCCAGCCAAGCTCAGAGGGCGGACATCGGGGTTATAGAGTTCAAAGGCGATATAACCATCTTGCTGAGTGGGACCTGGATTAGTAACGGCGTTGGTCGCATAGACTTTGGTGATATACGGCTGACGCTCATTACCATAGACCGTGGCGATCACGTCGGTCATCCGGGGATTAGGTTGGGTGAAGGGGCTGTAATCGGTGAGGTGAACCGTGCGAGCGGTTACATCGTCGTCGGCGTCGCGCATATCGACGGTGTTGACGGCTGCGAGTGCGGCACGCAACTGCATCGTCTGGACGGGTGAAAGCTGCCAGGGCTGCGCTGCGCCCGCCGCTGGAAGCGCGGTGGGAAGCACCCGAATAGGACTGCGGAACATGCGCGGGCTGGGCTGTAAGGGATTTGGCGTTGCCACCTCGGGCGTGATTGGGAAGGGAGGGGCCCAATCCTGCACGACGGCCGAGCGTTTTTGCTCGGCCATGACGGACCAGTAGGCCAACAAAAGCTGACCAAAATTAGCGGTATTCACCGCCGTCTTGGTCGGGTTGGTGAGCCAGGGTTGATAGATCCATGTATCGTTGTCCATCTGCCACGCATAAAACGGTTGCGGGGTGGCAGGATCAACAGGTTGTATACCGGCGGCAGCCCCATTTGGATTGATGCAGACGAAGCGGTGTCCTTTCCACGAAACGCTGTCGCCAAAAAGGAAGATGCCGCCTGTAGGTGCCGGTTTAACCCATACGTCGGGGATCGGCGTTACGGGCGTCAGGTCGCGGTACTTGCTTGGGGCGAATTCACTGACCGGGTTTTGGGTTGTGAGGATCGACCGGAGCGAGATGGTGTTGGGTTGAGCACTGGCTTGATTGGTCAGGTATGACTGAAGATAGGCGAAATTATTGGAGTACCAGGTGGCGGCGTCGCTGGGTGAGTATTGGCTGAAGGATGCGGTGGAATTGGTAGACAGAGAATTCGGGAACATCACTTCGAGCTGGCCGGACGGGGTGGGACTACGGACTACGAAGTTGTGGGCGAGGTTCAGGGACTCACTGAGTGTGAGCGCCTTATAGGGAGTATTGATCGTGAACTCACCAGGGTTGCTCAGCCGGCGGCCCAGGCCATTCCATTGGGCCTCAAGCAGTGGATAGAAAGTGATATCGGAACGGGACGCCGCGTTGACGTCGTCGTATGCCTGCCAATTCATGCGCGGATTTGAGGCAAAGAGGAAGGGGTTAGCCGGTGGTAGTCCGGCGCGATATTTGATTAGCTTGTTGATTCCAGAAGGAGCACCTGTCACTCCGTCGGGACCGACGAGGAGATCGACGAGGTCGATATTTGTGGGAAAGAAATCGCCGGGCAGATTTGGTGAAACGGGGGCCGCTGCAACGTAGGGGTTATGCTGCCATGCGGTATTGACATTGATGGCGGCGGCGTTATCGATAATTCGAACCGCGTAGTAGTAGGTGACGCCGTTGATAGCACCCATCGGCAGCTTCACGAGTCCTGAGTCGGCCTCTCCATCGCCGTCGGCATCGGCGGCAAGGACTTTGCCGCCGCCGGCGCTGATCCACGCGGGAAATCCTGACATCTCGCCTGGAACAAGAGGCTGGGCGCCAATCGTACGTTGGTTGTAGGTGTAGGGAGGCAATATCGTTTGGCCGAACAGGAACGCTGGGCCGATTGGCGGAAGCGGGCTGGCAAATTCACCGCCGGTGAGTGGGGCGGTAATAAAACGCCACATGGGCGCGCCAGTGGGCGGGTTCTGATATTCCGATTGGAGTTCCGGCTGATGGGAGGCAATCCACGGGGTACCGGGGACGACGGTGGCGAGGGTGTCGCCCAGCGAAGAGACATACCGGTAGCTCCCTGAGTCGGCCGTGTTGTAGCGTGGGACGGCGGCGCGGTATTGACCAGACTGGGAGTAGAGATCGGAGATTATGGTGCCTTTGACAATACTGATGACGCCCTCAACGAGCAGATCGATCTCTGTATTGTTTGTATGCTGCGCGGAGGTGGAACGATCGGCCTGGGCCATGGACATGTAGGCGGTGCCGATGATGGCCATGAGCAGCAGGAGGGCGACGACGAGGATGAGTACCGATCCGGGACGGGAGCGTACGAATCGACGTTGTGCCTGTTCGAGCAATTGGCGGGTGGTTTGGGTGTACTTCTTCATGGATGGCTCTTAGTTAGGCATTGTGAAAATGTATTCGAAGGTCTGCTCGTTATTGAGCCGGCCGTTGGGCTCATCGACCGCGATGGTGATGCGGATCAACTTTGGAAGCGAGCCGACGCCGCTCCAGGGGAGGGTATCCTGCCCCCAGGCGGCGACATAGGGTTCGCTGGCTTGCGGGAGAGCGCCGGGGATTGACGCCCGGAAATTCATGGTGGTGGTGGGTAGCGTCAAGGTGGGAACGGTGCGTTCAAAAGGTACGGGAGTGCCCCCGTATCCGAGGGCCGTCAGGAAAGTGCGAAGGGGGATGACATCGTTGATATCGAGAGTGCCTTCGGGCTTACCGATGATTGCGCCACCCGAGGCATCGGTGCCGTTGACGTCGCGCGGGAAGCCGTACCAGCGCGTCTGCCGGGTCCAGTTGCCGGCAGCATCGCGGGCGGGGATGAAGTCAAGTTTGCCGGTCGGATCGGGCGTGGGTGCGGACACCCGGCCGAAGAGGGTGTTGGAGGTTGCGTTGTTCTGGTCCTGCGTGACGAAATTGCCCGCGAATTCGACGATAAACTGAGTACATCCGCGCAGGAAGATCGGTGTTGTCTGGGCGGCTGAAGCGCTGAGCCAGGGCCCGCTCGTGGCGGCGGTGAATATCGTTCCTTTGGTCGGGAACGGATTGGCGAAATAGCGTTGATCCGCGGTGATTGGCGAGCCAATGCCGCCGACCGTCGTCATGCCGGTGATATTCGCCCACCACCGGGTATTCTGGGCAAGCGTTTGACGGCACTGTGAAATAGGATTGAACGAGAGATCAAAGCGCGAGGCAAAGGCGGGCGTGTTGGAAATATTCGATTGAGAGACGGGGGGAAGCAATGAGAGGGGGATGGCGGTATTTGGGGCGGGCGGTACATTCACAAAGTTGACAAAGGGATATTGTTCCTCGGTCGTAATACTTTCCGCCAGGAGGGTGACGACCCGGCCGAGGATCCAGGAGGAAGCAAAAAGATCGTTATCGTTCTTGCTCGATGCGCCGTCTGGCGCGCCGGGGTTAAACCAGGCGGCCGCGGCAGAGGCGGCGCCACCCGGGTTGAGCGGATCCCAATTGGAGATTTCGGGGTTGTTTGGGAGGGCGAGGTGGCCGTACCAGATGAAGGCTTCGTTGCTGGTGGTGAAGGATGAGAGCGCGGGGGCGTCGGCGGTCTGGCGGTGATAGACGTCGCGCCCGAAAATTCCCATACGGTCGAGGCGATGAATCCGGGAACTGGTGGTGTAAGCCTGGCTGAGCCCTGGAACACTGGCATAAGTCGGACCGAAGTTGCCAGGATCGTTCTGATCGGTGGCAGTATCGAAATCGGATTGGTTGCGGAACGCCTTTGCCGCGTATGAGGCGATGACAAATCCGGGCGATTCGGCGCTATCGCTCACAAGGGCGTGGAAGTCGCCATTGAAGACCGTTTGCATTGATCGCTGTTTGAGGTTGACCTCAAGCAGAGATGTGCCGGTGCTGGTGGTTCGCTGAGCAATCGCGAAGAGCTGACTGATGCCGACGATCAGTAGAAGCGCGATAGCAATAGCAATCATCACTTCCACGAGTGTGAATGCCGCTGACGCAACAGGGTATGGAGCGCGCGATCGGCTTCGATTGCCATCGATGGATGCGCGAAATGGTGAGGAGATTGTTTGTTCTACTGACAGATTCATGTCGATCTCTAGGGAGTGACTTGAACGAAGGTGCTATAGACGGAAATATCCTGAGCTAGTCCGGCGAAGGTAGGAGCCGCTTCAGAGCCAGGGCTGTCGGCGCTGCGGCCGCGACCGATGAACATCACGTAGAATCTTGCGTTGGCTAAGGCCATGGCATTGAAGATTGCGGCATCACCGCCCTGTAGCCCGTAGCCAGGGGCGAATTCCCATGTTGCTGGTGACCCGGTTGGATCGGGCTGAACGCCAAGACGGTAGATATGTCCATTCAGCAAGCCGTGGAGGGAATTGGTTGAAGCGAGGGTATCGTCGGAGATGACGACAAACATGCCCTCTGCGGCGCGGGCTATATCTCGTCCGGCAAGGCTCCCATCACCAATCGTAATGGTAGAAGTAATGGGATTGGCAGCGTTGACAGGATTCACGGCCAGCTGCGCATTGGCCGAAAGCATGACTTGAAGCGAGGCTGAGTAAGTCGTGGCGGTCTGCGAGGGATTAATCACATCAGAGGGGATTCCGCCTGCAACTTGCAGGGAATACGTTGGCGCGTTGCGTACCTGCGTAGTGAAGATAATCACTTGGGCCGAACTTGAGTCGGTAATGGAGGGATTCGCGGGGCCGCCGATCGCGGGGGCGGTGGCGAGGCGATCGCGTTTGAAGAGGGCGACCCAGGCAAACTTGGGGTCGGTGGAGTTGATCATGTTGTGGGAGATGAGGCCCCACATGAAGGCGTTGTGCGGGGTGTTGGTCGGAGCCGGTTGCTGGTACCAATCGCGTGAATCGAAACAACTCCATACCTGGCCAGGTATGACCATCGAAGCGCCTGAGCCGGGTGTGAGTACGGGGGATGTGGGCGGGATGAAGTTGGTGTAGTTGGCCGTCATTACACCCCGCGATGGCGGAGAGCTAACGGAAGCGTCCTCGGTTCGTTTCCCAAAGGTTGGCACCAGCATGGAATAGTCGAGGGTGGGGTAGGGCAGCGTTGTAGTCGGATTTCCTGGCCAGACGAGTGTGGCCATCTGCTGCATCGAGTTGACGCCGGAGCGCGCCATGCCGGAGCCGACTGTTTCCTGTGTGCTGGATTCGGTTTGGGAAAGAGCGACGGGGAACATTGCGGCGATCATGATGAAGCCGATGCCGAGGATCATGATGGCGAAGAGGATTTCGGTGAAAGAGAAGCCGCGGCGCGCGGAAGAGTGGGGGAGGGGGCGAGAGG
>DAIRGS010000343.1:0-7549 GCA_036794395.1 Tepidisphaeraceae bacterium
ATGCGAACTTCTTTTTGCGCCAAGGGTTAATTCATCCGTGCAAAATGTTGGGTACGCCGGGGGAGGGTAGGGAGGGGGGTTTTTCTTTCAGCACTCGAAAGGTGCTCGCCTCGACCACGTCCGGATCCTTCAGGATGTCTGATTCGAAAACCGGATGATTCGACTGTCAAACTCACGCCCCCTCCCTACCCTCCCCCGGCGTACCGGTGGAGGGAGAAGCGGATCGCCTAAAGTGTTATCCATCGATCAGGGGAGGAATTGGCGGGCCCACTCGGCGTCGGAAGGGCGAAGCGGGGGCTGCGGAGCCAGGTCATAAACATAAAAATGGTAGCCGGCCGCGTCGAACACTTTGTTTAGGACGAGTTGTAAGTCCAGTTGCGCATCGGCAAGTCTGGGCACCAGCGGGATCGGAATAATCGGAAGTGGATCGCGCAGTTGGATTGGCCAAAGACCAACTTGAGGAAGTTCGGCCGGCCGACTGACCATGGCGTAGTAGTCACACTCCGGCAGGCCGTCTAAAGGGAGGCGCATGTCACCGCGAAGCAGGTCTATTTCAACAAGATTTACGTTGCTTCGAAGTATCTCTTCACGTTTTCCCAGGTATTGCGCGCGACCCGGGCCCATTGTTTTGTTCGCAGAGCTAAGCAATTCGATCACAGTAACGATCTGTTGGCTTTCGCGATCCTGCACCTGAAGAAATGACTCACGTTCAAGCTCGGTCGCAATGGGAGCGCGGCCATAAACAGGAGATTCGATTCGTCTATCGCTGGCAGGGATAGATTCGGGAGGACTGCTCATAAAGCGGAAATCGTCGGGCGAAAGCTCACACGAGTATTTGCGGGAGCAGATCCTCACCATGTAGTTCGGCGCGACCTGAGGCGTGAGTACTTCTGCCGCGGTCGGAATAAACGTAGTGTGAAAGTCGTGCCAGATAACTTCCTTCTCGAGGTATGGATTCATGCCAGGGAATGGAGAAGGCATATTCTCCTTTAGTCAGCGCCAGGCTGTACGCAGCGCGTACCTTCACGCGAGAATCTTGCTTACCACATTCCCCGAGACATCCGTCAACCGGAAATTCCGCCCCTGAAACTTATAGGTAAGCCTTTTGTGATCCACGCCAAGCAGGTGAAGCATGGTGGCGTGGAGATCGTGGACGCTGGTGACGTCTTGCACGGCGTTGTATCCCAGATCGTCGGTGGCACCGAGCTGAGTGCCACCCTGAATGCCGCCGCCGGCAACGAAGATGGAGAATCCTTTAATATGGTGATCGCGGCCAGAGCCCTGAGCCATGGGGGTTCGCCCAAATTCGCCGCCCCACACCACCAGCGTGTCATCCAGCATGCCGCGTTGTTTAAGATCGGTGATGAGCGCCGCGGTGGGTTTGTCCACCTCCTGGGCTTTAAGCTTGATGTCGTTTTTGAGATTGCCGTGATGGTCCCAGTCGCGGTGGTAGAGCTGGATAAACCGCACGCCGCGCTCGGCGAGTCGCCGGGCCAGCAGGCAATTCGCGGCGTAAGAGCCATCGGAACCCTTCGTGCCATACATCTCCAGCGTCGCGGCCGATTCGCCCGAAAGGTCCATCAACTCGGGCACGCTGGCCTGCATGCGAAACGCCATTTCATACTGGCTGATGCGCGTTGCGATTTCCGGGTCATCCACCACTGTCGACTGAAGCCCATTCAATTGCTGAACGGCTTCCACCACATCCTGCTGCTGGCCGCGCGACACTCCCTGCGGGCTGCTCAGATAAAGCACCGTGTCGCCCTTAGACCGAAACTGCACCCCCTGGAACCGGCTGGGCAGAAATCCCGCCGACCACTGCCGCGCCGCAATGGGCTGGTTCTGCCCGCCGCGGCCGTCGCTGGTCAGGACCACAAACCCTGGAAGGTTGTCCGCGTCACTTCCCAGCCCGTATGTCACCCACGATCCCATGCTCGGCCGACCGGAAATCGTCGTGCCGGTGTTCATGAATGTATGAGCGGGATCATGATTGATGGCGTCGGTCGTCATCGAGCGGATGATGCACAAATCATCAACAACCGACCCGATATGCGGAAACAGCTCGCAGATCTGTGCCCCGTTCTTCCCGAACCGCTTAAACCCCCACTGCGGCGGATAACACTTGAGCTGTTGGCCCTGAAGCTGCGCGATCGGCTGCCCCTTCGTAAACGACTCGGGCATCGGCTTCCCGGCCATCTCGCCAAGCGTGGGCTTGTAGTCGAACGTCTCCAGGTGCGAAGGGCCGCCGGCCATTCCCAGCCAGATCACACGCTTGGCCCGGGGCCTGATCTGGAGCGGATTAACCAGACCCGGGTAGTGAGAATCCGCCGACTGATCGGCGAACAGCACGGCTGGATTGAGGAGCGAAGCCAGCGCCATCGCGCCTGTTCCGCGGCCGATGCGGGATAGAAACGAGCGGCGTTGTTGAAGGCGAATTTGATCGAGTTGAATCATTGCAACGGCTCCGACAATTCGAAATTCAGAGAGCGACGTCACGCAATTGAGCACGCGTGGCGTGGTCGCTTCAGCGACCATGTCTTCCGACCGACGACAGACATGGTCGCTGAAGCGACCACGCCATTTTCTAGATGAAGGCCGGCGACTTCTTCATTCGAGCAACTGTCGCCGGTGACACGCATTTCGTTAGGAACGCGTAATCGCCTCACTCAAATTGATGATCACCCGGCAAACCGACGTCCATGCCGCCAGCTCCGATGCATCCATTTTTTCCGGCACCGCGGCTTGCCCGGTAGCGATTAGTTTGTTCGCGGAATCTTTATCCCGCGAATACTCGGCCAGGTGCTTTTCGTAGAGCGTTGTCAGAAGCTGCAATTCCTTCTCAGTTGGCTTTCGATCCAGCGCCGTCTCAAAGGCCCAGCCGATTCGTGCGGCCGTGTCTTTGCCACCTTCAGCAATAACCCGCCCGGCAAACACTCTGGCCACTTCCACATACGTAGGATCATTCAGCAGCACCAGCGCCTGTTGCGGGATATTGGATCGCAGTCGCTCGCAACTGGATTCCTCGCGACTCGGCGCATCGAACGCCGTGAGGCTTGGATGCGGAAACGTCCGCTGCCACCACGTATAAAGCCCGCGCCGATACTGGCTCTCCCCCGTATCAGCCACCCACTTTCGCGGCGGGAAATTCAGCGGATCCCAGAACCCGGCCGGCTGGTAAGGCTTCACGCTCGGCCCCCCTAGCTTCGGCGAAAGCAATCCCGCCATTTCCAGCGCACCATCGCGAATCATTTCCGCATCGAGCCGGAACCGCGACTGATGCGAATAGAGCCGATTAAATGGATCCAAATCTTTCGCTTCAACGGAAGCAACAGAGCTCTGGCGATACGTCCCGCATTCGACCATCAGTCGAACAAGATGCTTAACGTCCCACCCCGAGTCGATAAATTCCGTCGCGAGGTAATCGAGCAAATCAGGGTTGGTCGGCGCTTCACCCTGTGAGCCCAGATCGTCGATTGATTTGCTGATTCCGGTGCCGAAGAAAAGCTTCCACAGCCGGTTGACGAACACGCGCGCCACCAGCGGGTTATCGCGCGACATCAGCCAGTCGGCCAGATCCAGCCGAGTGAGGCGCTCATTGGTCGATTTCGGTTGCGAAAGAAAATGCGGAACACCAGGTGCTTGAATTTCTCCCGAGTCATCCAGCCAATCCCCACGATGCAGCAACCGGACTGTACGCGCCGGGCCCGTCGTCGATACGAGACATTTGGGGACTTCGTTCAGAAACGCTTCTTTGTCCTTCTTTAGCTGCGCCAATTCCTTGCGGGCCGGTTGCAGCAGGGGGGCAATGCCTCGGTAGTAGCTTGCCAGCGCGTTGTTCTGTTGATCGTCGCGATGATCGATATCGATCGCAAGAATCGCTTTGATTTTCGCGGGAATCGCCAGCTCACCCGCCGGATTGAGATCCGTCGTCACCGAAAGCCGCAAACGGCCAATCGCGTGATCGCGAAACTGCGATTGAAACTCAAGTCTGAAATGAAGCGTGCATTCTCCCCCGGCAGCAATAGGAAGGGCCGGCTCGAAGATGGCAACGTGCGGCTTGCCCACCTCCGGTAGAATCGCCCACCCTTTCTTGTCTTTCCCCAGCAGCGATTCGACCTCGTGGGTCGATTGAGAGTAGTCCGCGGCAGCGCGAACCAACTTCACGGGCGCCCCATCCGCGTCGATGCTGAAGTTGGTCAGAACAAAATTGCCGTTCGGCGCGGCCCCAGGCCCATTGCCCGGCAGAGACGCGTCCGGCAGCACCTCCAGCCGAAACCCCTTAATCCCATGAAGATGAGTCGCCCCGGTAAGGGTATACGTATCCTTGGCAACAAACTTCGACCCAAGGACAGACCCATCGGATTGAACTTGGAGCGTAGCCCCGCCGGCGGATTTTGCCGAAGTCGGTTCAAGAATGCTCCAGGCGGTTTGAGGACCGTTTGATTGACTGAGTTCCCAGATGCGCTGTGCGCGGGCGAGCACTTCGGTTGGCTCGGTCAGTTTCTTATCGAGCGCCCCAATACGCTGATCGAAATCACCCAGCTTCGCCGCCTGGCGCTCATCCAGCACCGGCATCCCCGCCTCGCGGCGTCCGATCGGCGCTTCCTGCACATCCGCAAAAAACGCGGCCATGCGGTAAAAATCTTTTTGCGCGTACGGATCAAACTTGTGATCGTGGCACTGGCAGCACCCCATCGTCGCGGCCATCCACACCGTCGAAATGCTCCGCACCCGATCGCACTCATACTTCACCAGATACTCTTTGGCCTGCGCGCCGCCTTCCTCGGTCGTTTCGATCAGACGGTTGTAACACGATGCGATGCGCTGCTCCTGCGTAGCGCCAGGAAGAAGATCCCCCGCAATCTGTTCGCGCGTGAATTGGTCGAACGAAGTGTCCTGATTGAACGCCTTAATCACATAATCCCGGTACGGCCACACATTCATCGGGTTGTCGCTGTGGTACCCGATCGAATCGGCATACCGAACCAGATCCAGCCACCACGCCGCCATCCGCTCCCCGTAATGCGGCGACGAGATCAGCCGATTCACCAATCGTTCATAAGCGTCCGGCGTTGTATCGCTCACAAACTGCCGCACCTGCTCGGGCGTGGGCGGCAACCCCACCAGATCAAAGCTCAGCCGACGAATTAACGTCACCCGATCCGCCTCCGCCGCATGCGAAAGATTGGCGTCCTTCAGACCCGCCAGGATGAATTGATCCAGCGGATTGCGCACAAATCCCGCATCTTCCAGCGCAGGGGGTGTAGGCCGTCCGGGGGGCAAATATGCCCAATGATCTTTCCACGAAGCGCCTTGCTCTATCCATTTCCTAATCAGCGCAATCTGTCGATCACTCAGCTTCTTGTTGCTCTTGGGATCCGGCATGCGCTCTGCCGGATCAGTCGCGGTAATCCGCCGGAATAGTTCGCTTTGCTCGATGTTCTTTGGCGCCACATCGACCCGGCTCTCATGCGTCGAGAACAACCCCTCATGCGTATCAAGCCGAAGCTCGGCCTTCCGCTTGTTCTTGTCCGGCCCATGGCACGCGTAGCAGTTTTCCGAAAGGATCGGCCGAATGTCGCGGTTGAAATCGATCGTTCGCGGAAGTGGCTTTTCAGCCGCGAAACACGCGGGCGTCAAAACGCCGGCAAGAAGCACTATGAGCGTCGTATTTCGAATTTGCGCCATCCTCTGCACTACACCGCCGTGATGTGCCTGTTTACGACTTTTACATTGTATCTGATTGCAGAAGGCACGCGGCCTTTAAAAGGTTCTTGCCAGAGCAACCCGCGACTTGCGCCCAAAGCTCAGTTACGAAGAAGCAGATCGGCCCATCTTTTCCGACCACATCCGCCTGAACGCCATTTCCACATCCCTGGCGAACGCAGCCGCGTTCATAACCGGCGACGCGCGCATCCTCCCTCGCAGCCCCGATCGAAGAGAAATGATCCTTTCAAGATTCAGCGTCGTGGCGATCCGAACAAACTCTTCAGGGCTGTGGGCCGCCAGATCACTCAACCCCAGGTTGGAAAGAATGCTCAACCCTCCGCGCGAAACCGCCGTTTCCCCGGCCAGCGAAACCACCGGCACCCCCATCCACAGCGCATCGCACGTCGTCGCCCCTCCAGCCCACGGATAGGTATCCAAGCCAACATCGATTTTGTTGTAGTTCGCGAAGTATTGATGGAGCGGAGCAAAATCGACAAATTCAATCCGATTCGGATCGATGCCGTGCTGGGCGAATAAATCCCTTGTCCGGGCCCGGTGGCTCCCATGCTGGGCATGAATCAGCATCCGCGAATCACGGACTCTCCCAAGCACCTCCGCCCAGACACTCATCATCTGCGGGTTGGTCTTGCTGAAGCTGTTGAGGCAACCAAACGTGAGATACCCGTTCGCCACAGCCGGCGCCGCCGAAACATCGGGCGCTTCCGAGGGCTCCGGATAACACCAGTACGTGCGCGACAACCGTACCGATCGTTCAAAATACAACGACTCATCAATCCCCACCGGATCCAGATATGGATCGGTGAGCCGGTAGTCGATCGCCGAAAGTCCCGTGGTGCTCGCATAAGCAAGATATGTCGTCTGGACCGGCGCCGGCCTTTCCGCAAACGCAAGCAGCCGGCTGCCCGGCCCGTGCATCGTGAGATCAACAAGAATGTCGATCCCATCGCTACGAATCACCCGCGCAAGTTCGCCATGCGAAAGATTCCCAGTCTCCCGCCAAGTGCCCACCGCCCTGCGCAGCCGCCCCGCGATCTCATCCGGCCGAGCCCGATCATTGTAGCAGTAACTCTCGAACTGACTTTGATCGTGGTTCTCCAGCAGCGGCAGCAGCATCCGCCCCAGCGGATGATTCCCCAGGTCCGCAGCCACATAACCAATTCGAAATGGATGGGTCCCCAATCGCTCCGCCGGAAAACCGCCTCCCAAATGCGCAATCCCCCGCGCAAATTGCTGTTCCCAATCCCGGTGTTCCTCAAACAGTTCCTTCCGCCCAAACGCCGGATGCGCATGCATCGCCATCAACATGCTGTCCGCCGTGCGCGGGTCGGGAGAAACCGCAAGCCCCCTGCGATAAGCCTCAATCGCGCCATCCAATTGCCCGCAATCCCGAAGCGCATGCCCCAGATACGCATAAACCTCCCCCCGCCCCGGCAACAACTCAATGGCGCGCCCAAACGCCGCAATCGCCCCATCCAGATCCCCCATCATCTTCATCGCAATCCCAAGATTGTTCCACGCATCCCCATGGCCCGGCCACGCAGCAACAATCCCCCGATACACACCCGCCGCCTCCGCATGCTGATTGGCCCGCTGATGCCCAATCGCAAGCTCGAACTGAGATTGAAGTAATGTTAAGTCCATCCGGTCTACGCACCTTCGCACCTTATTCCCATCAACGACACATTCCATCAATCACGACCCCGACATCGGCATATCACTATTTACTAAATAACTGTGCACGATTCCGCGCCTTTTCGTGACATGGGGCTTCCCCTTCGGGTCTGAGCCTCAGGGTCGAAGACAGCCCATGATTGAGGGA
>DAIRGS010000344.1:0-7527 GCA_036794395.1 Tepidisphaeraceae bacterium
CCAGCCAGAATCCTTCCAACTTTCCGCCCAGTTCTTCGATCAGCCCTCGCACGACCACCGACCGATCCTCCGGCTTCTTCACCATGGCCGCAATCGCAGCCGACGTGTAACACCCTTGGAATAGATAAGTGGACATAGACTTTCCCTTCTCACCAGTTTGAAATCACCGGTACTCCACGATTGAGCCGGTATTAGCCATTTGAACTTCCGCCGACGAACGTCGACCATTTTGCGCAGGCTAGCGAAGTTTGGAGTTTGGCACAAAATCGTTTCGTGCTCGCAGCCATCGGGCTCGCGACGGTTTTGACGGCAAGCTAATCCAGAAACGTGCCGCATGAACGTGGTGCGACTCGGCGGTTCAAATCCAATCACTTGGTCCCTTGAAATCCCCATTTTGGAGGTATTTTTTCGAGTCATCTCATTGAACCGGTAAAAATATCGCAAGTGAAGATTTGACAAGGGCAAAGGGGGATACACTGCGCCAAGTCAGATTTCGTCCCGTCAAACCGGGGGTGACAAGACACCCGTTGAACTTTTCCTGCGTTTTCTGTGCTGAAAACGTGGAACTTTGGCTTTGGGCATCGCGGATATCGAATTTCGACCTCTTGCCACAAAAGGAGATGTTTGGAATAGACGACACATCGCGCTAATGGCCGGTAGCGGCCACTTTGATTGGTGGAAACAATTTCACGAAGCCATGCACCACTCAAGCCAACGTGGCATGTAAAAATAACACCCGATCCGGGCTTTTCCCATCGACTCGCCAGGTCATCTTCATTGATTGCCCTTCAACGACTAGGTCGAGAATTCCGGAATCAGCTTCCCTCCCGGTCATGGACTGCATTTCCACGCATTGTAACGTCGCGGTGAAGCGTTCTTTATTTTCCGCTATCTCCGCGTCGTGTGGACCGGCCATCAATTGGCGCACGAGCTGAACGTAATCTTTGTAACCAGGAAGGTTTTGAAGTTCGACCTGCCAACGCAGATGGTCCAACGAGACCTCTCTCACCGAACCCGATTTCAGCGGCGCTGGGCGTTCAAGGTAATGATGATACGGCTGATCTTCAATCACATTGACCGATCCGGAGCTCACGCGCGCAACGGCCCGGCGCAATTCGCCGCGTCGGGATTGAAACACGACGAAGAATTCTCCACGATGTTGAAGGGTTGGCTTGATGGTGCGCACGGAACCCCCGCCCGACCCGATGAACATCGTAATTTGACGCCGCATTCGGCGGTTTATCATGGCACAGATGCCAAACAGGACGGAAAGCGCGGCGACAATCGTGATCAATTCCCACATGGACTACTTTTCTTGTTGAAGAATAATGTGCACGGCGGAACCCATACTGTCGGGCCGTCGCCGTGCATTTCGAGTGAGGATATTACGCGGAGGGTGGGCGTTGCGGAATCCCAGTGCCCTAGCTGCCGGTCGACAGTTCAAATCCTGTCGCATGGTCGTCGTAAGTCGATGTCTGGCGGTGTTTTTTGTGTCGCGCGTCAAACCCGCGGAAACCTTGAAACTTCCGGAATGGAAAAGAGATAGAAGTGCGAAATCGCTCGGGCCGAATTTCCGTCTCGTCAAGTCGGGGCGACAGGATTTGAACCTGCGGCCTCTTGGCCCCACACCAAGCGCTCTGCCAAGCTGAGCTACGCCCCGGGTTCTCAGTTCGGCAGGCACTGACCGAAGACCAGGTCATCCTGACATTTTCTGCCCCGCCTGCAATCCCACTTCCGGAGCGAGTGCCGGATTGCGCAATGTGCGGCCATAAGTTCCAATTGCGATAGCTAGCGCGACGACGATCAGACTCGCCGCGACTGCGAACGTGATCCGAGTGCTCGCGTCGCTCATCGAACTCGGAGGGATTGCAGCCGAAAGTGACACTGCATGACCTACGCTCTTGTACTCACACTTGCCGGTTGTCCAAGCCTTTTATCAAACCGGAAATCATCTTTGCCATTTCTTCGAGCTGGGATTTTAGAACGGCATGATCGGTGTCGGAGATAAAGCCGCGGCGCTTTGCTATTTCAATCAGCGGCACGCATTCCTGAACTGAACCACGGGCGATTGTGAAGAAGTTTTTCCGATCGGGTTTCGCGAATCGGCCGTTTCCCTCGGCAAGATGGGTGGCGATCGAAAGTGCTGCTCGATTGAGTTGATCGACGAGAAAATAATAGCCGCGGGGAAAGGCTTCGGTATGCGTTGCAATCCTGTCCGCGAAATCCACGGCCTTTTGATAGACCTGAAGATTTTCGAACATGAAGGGCATGCTGTCGATCGAATATGAGCAGGAGAACAGTTGAACAGTAGACCGCAGTGGAGCGGAACGACTTCTCTCCTGTTCGACTGCTCGAAGAAGAACAGGAGAACAGTTGATCAGTAGACCGCAGTGGAGCCGAACGTCTTCTCTCCTGCTCTACTGATCCAATGCTCCACTGCTCTATTTTGCCTTCGGCAAAATCGGGACAACAAGACGACTATTGAACTTTTTCTGGCCGGGGTCCGGGGTTGGGAAGCCGGACTGCGACGACGGATAGTGGACGCAAACCCCAAAGCATCCTGATCTTACGACTACCGATGAATCGTTCCGTTCAATTCGGACACCGCCGTTCCAGCGAAATGGAACGGTGTAATTCTTGGCGGGAGCGCCGGAGGTTCGACTCAGCGGCGCGCTATATGACTCGTCGCATAGTAAAAACCATAAGGCCAGATAGATTCACCATGAACGCTGATGTCGGGACATCCCGCTCCAGTTGCGCTGCCAAACCTATTCCGACTTACTCGCAACACGGCGGATCGTCCGCTCCAGTTGGGCGACGTTCGCGGGCTTGACGATGTGGTCGCTGAACCCGGCTTCGCGGCTCTTGCGGAGATCTTCGTCCATGCCGTAGCCGCTCATGGCGATCCCCTTCATCGGATATCGCGCCTGGATTTGCTTCATCAAATCGTATCCGGTTGCATCTGGCAAGCCGATGTCGCTCACGATCACGTCGAACGGTTCCTTGCCCGCCAGCTCCAGCGCGGCGGCGACGGAGCCCGCTGTCTTGACTCTGTGGCCAGATGCGCCAAGCAACCTGCTCAGAACCCGCGCGGTGTCAGCGTGGTCCTCCACAATCAGAACGCGCAGCGCACCGTCGCCGTTTCCGCTACCCCCATTTGCTGGCATGAAATGGACATCTTCCTTTGGCAATACGGCCGGCAGTTCGACCGTGAAGGTAGACCCGCAGTGCTTTCCGCCGCTTTCGGCGCTGATCGTGCCATTGTGCATTTCGACCAGCGCCTTGGAGATCGCCAATCCCAGCCCCATGCCGCCGAATTGCCGCGTGACACTCGCATCGCCCTGCTCGAAGGCGTCGAAGATCTTCGGCAGGACCTCGGGCGCGATTCCGACGCCGGTATCGCGGACTTGTATCCGCACGCGATCCTCGTCCGCCTTGGCAACACTGACATAGATGTCGCCGCGATCGGGCGTGAACTTGGCGGCGTTCTTGAGCAGGTTCCAGAGGACCTGCTGGAAGCGGGTTGGGTCGGCCTTGACGTGGTAAGCGTGAGGGGGCAAATCACAATGCAGTTGGATACCTTTTTCCAGAATCAACGGACGGCACGTCTCGCAGGCATGGCGTACGGCGGAAATCACGTCAACCATCTCGCTGCTCAATCGCAGCTTCCCGGTGGTGACGCGGCTCAAATCAAGAAGGTCATCGATCAGTCTGGTTTCCAGTTCCAAGTTACGGCGGATCATCGCAACGTCATCTCGCATGTCGGGCGCGAGGTCGGGATTCATGTCCATCGCCACGACCGTCATCACCACAGGAGTGAGCGGAGTGCGCAGCTCGTGGCTGAGCACGGCGAGGAATTTGTCCTTGGCGCTGCTCGCCGCCTCGGCCTGCTCGCGGGCCAGTTTCACCGCACTTTCAGCCTGCTTGCGACTCGTAATGTCGCGCGCGACTTTCGCCGCTCCGATGATGCGCCCACTGGCGTCTTTAAGCGGCGAAACGGTCAAAGAGATGTCGAGCAGACTTCCGTCCTTTCGCTGGCGAACGGTTTCGTAATGCTCGATCCGCTGCCCGCGCCGGATGCGATCCAGAATGCCCGGTTCCTCATTAACGTAGTCGGCAGGGATCAGCATCGTTACCGGTTTTCCAATCACTTCCTCCGCCGTGTATCCGAAGATGCGCTGCGCTCCGTTGTTCCAACTCATGATGATGCCGTTGAGATCCTTGCTGATAATGGCGTCATCGGAGGATTCGACGATGGCGGCGAGCTTGGCCCTTGCTGCTTCGGCCTCCTTGCGCTCGGTGATGTCTACCAGCATGTTGATGCCGCCGGTGACGTTACCCATATCATCGAATAGCGGTGTCGGATAAGGGATGAACCAGATGCGTGTGCCGTCGGGGCGCTCGGCGATGGCCTCTGCCCCGCGAATCACGCGACCGGTTTTCAGCGCGATCGCCATCGGGCATTGATCGTGCGGCATTGGTCTGCCGTCGGGATAGAAGAGCTTCCAGGTCACGCACCAATGATCGCTGCCTATCTCGGGCGTGCGCCCGGAGAACTCGATGCAGGCCGGGTTGAAATGGGTGATGCGGCCTTCGGCATCGGTGGTGTAGATCGCCGCCGGAAGCGCGTCGAGCATCTCGCGGAAGCCCGTCTCGTTAGTGGACATCAGCGAGGAGAGCCCAACAGTGGGATCCGCAATACTGCTATGTTCACGGCCTTGATTATTCACGATGGCTGTATGCACAAGCACACTCCTACACAACAACCCGGGCGAATCCCGGCATGACAACGATCAAAAGTGCCGTCGTGCCCATAATTATGCAAGAGGATACACTTCCACCTGTGGTAGAGGCAAGGGACAATTCGCTTGCCGCGCAGACACGCATTCATCTTCGGCCCCGGTGAGCAGAGGTACTGTTAAAGCGTTTTGTCGCTTGAAAAACAAGGATTTAGAGTCTGTTGCGGCTAAATCTTGCTGATTTTTAAAATCAACAACTGTACAGCCCGGTATAGGGGTCTTCGCTGCCTAGTTTGTATCCATGCGCTGCGCGGCAGAATCGGCCAAGTGAACGATCTCACCAGTTGGGTCGGCACGCCCAGACATGCTCAGAAAGTTCAAATCCCGTTTCCAGTCTCGCGCAAGTGCTGGTTTTATAGCCTTTCTCGCACGAATGATTGAACTCACGTTCGCCCCTTAACTATCGGTCTGACAATGACATGCGTTGTCGCCGCTCGGAATCACTGATTCTGCCGTACAAACTCGGGGCGACAGGATTTGAACCTGCGACCTCTTGGTCCCAAACCAAGCGCTCTGCCAAGCTGAGCTACGCCCCGGGCGAATCGTGTTTTCTATTACGCGACGCGGGTTGTCAAACGCCAGTGCGGTTATGAGAGGATTATAGGCAGGGAGAATTGCCGCATGAAAAACTACGCGGCAGGCGATGAGGGGGTCATCGCCTGCCGCGAATGGGTGCTGAATCAGGGTTTATTGGGGCTGTCGGCCTGTTTTTAGGGTTTGAGTTTGGACAGGGCGTCATAGGCCAGATATCCAAACACGGAGACGGCCGTGAGTGCGCTGATAGAGAGGACGATGGCAATCGTCAGGAGCGAGGTGAAGCGCGTGTTCTGCTTCTTGATGACGCGTTCGAGTTCGCCATCGCGGCGGGCGTTGTTGTCGCGCAGTTGTTCGAGGACGGTGGCGCTGGATTGGGAGTTGGTGGTGATGGATTCGAGGGCCATGCCCAGCGACTGGAGGTTGCCGGAGATGGCGTGGTCATGATCGTTCATGGCCGAGACCGTCTGGTGCAGCGCGTCGAGGGTGTTGCCCTGGCGGCTGTCGGCCTGGCTGATGCGTTCGAGGACGTCGCCGAGCTTGGATTGCTGATTGGACTGACGCTCGATTTGTTCGTGGATGGCCTTAAGGGCTTCGCCCTGAACGCGGCCTGCTTCGGGAATCGAGCGGAGCGCTTCGGGGAGACCGGACAGGTGGCCGAGCAGTTCTTCCTGGCGGACGGACTGCTTTTCCATGTTCTCGCGGATGGAAGTGAGCAGATCGCCGAGCGCGCCGATGCCGCGATTGAGGTTGTCGATAGCCTGATCGCGCTTGGCCCAGGGTCGCAGGAACGAATTGCGGGGTTCGAGGTCGTTACTGGGGTCGTGATCCCCGCCTCCGCCGCCACCACCGCCTTGAATTTCGGAAATTACATCGGAGCCGGATTCGTCGACGGCGACCGATGGGTCACCGACCCCGGTGCCGCTTTTTCGGAACCAGCTTCCGATGCGTGAGAGGAACTTCTGTTGCTCGCCCATTTCCCAACCTTGTGTTATCTGACTCATGTTCGTAGTTATCGGTCATGGCGCGGCTCCAACTTCGATGTTTGACACCGAATTTTCGCAACTTTAGCATGCGAGTCGAATGATTCAACGCGTACCCCGGCGGCTTGCGCGGGCGACCAATTTCGCCCTAGTGGCGTTGCTGTGCGTACTTAGCTGCGGCTGTGGCAAGTCGGGTTCGACCGGTGCGCCTCCGGCACAAAATAAATCTCCAACGGTCGCTTCGCTCGTGCCGGCGGCCACGGATCTGCTGGTGGGCATGGGGGCGGGCGATCATCTGGTGGCGGTGAGCAATTACGATCTGATTCCGCAAGTTTCGCGATTGCCGCGTGTGGGAGACTACCAGGCGATCGATTGGGAGAAACTTTCTGTTGTCCGGCCGAATGTGCTGATCAGCTTCTACGGGCCAGGCCATACACCGGCGGGGTTTCTCGAAAAGATCGGGCAACTCAACATCCAGCAGATTAATGTGAAGCTCGATCGGCTGGACGAGATTTACGATGGGATTATTAAGCTGGGAGCGGCCTGCGATGAAAGGGCAAAGGCCGAGGCGGAGTTGAGTCGGCTCAGATCGGCGATTGAATCGGTTCGGGCGCGGTTTAAAGATCAGCCGCGGGTTCCGGCCCTGATTACAATCAGTCCCAGCGGGACCGACTTGGTCGGCCAGAACACGTTTTTTGATGACATCCTTCAGGCGGCGGGCGGGGAAAATGTGGTGGGCGGGGCGCACCCCTATCTCACGCTGGACCGCGAAGCGATTTCCGCATTGCGGCCGCGGGTGATTCTGCAACTGCTACCGGGCCGGGATGCCCAGACGGTGGCGCAGGCGCGGGCGGCGTGGAATTCACTTTCGGATGTGCCGGCGGTTCGCGACAATCGGATCATCATCTGGACCGAGGATTACATCATGCAGCCGGGTCCGCATCTGGGAGAAGTCGCGGAAAAATTCGCCGCGGCGCTTCATCCGGATGTGCCGTCCGAGCCTTCCACCAGGGCGGGGTCGTGAGGCGCTGGGGCATCGGGCAGATGTTGATCACGCTGGCCATTGGCGTGGTGGTTTGGGCGGGCGTTGCGCTGCTTTGTCTTTGTGTGGGGTCGACAGAAGGATTCGGGTGGCCGCACGGGAATGGCGTACTTACGTTTCGACTGGAAGTGGTGCTATTGGCATCGCTGGTGGGCGCGGGGCTTGGGGC
>DAIRGS010000345.1:0-7523 GCA_036794395.1 Tepidisphaeraceae bacterium
AGATCGAGTGCTCGACCTGTCCGCCGTTGCCACTGAGCACAATCACCGGCGTGGGCGCCAGGCCGTCGCCGTGAGCGGAACCGAAAATGGTCGAGTCTTCGGAGCTTGAGGAAACGCTTCCACTCGATGTTGGCGTGGACGGAGGGGGTGGCGGCGGTGTTGGCGTGGTTGTGGTGCTCGAACCTGACGACGAAGACGACGAGCCGCCCGAACTTGAAGTTGAGCCGCCCGTGTGAACAACGGTGTCGGCCGAAGAGACGTCGGGGAAAGTGGAGTTGGGGCCACCGGTGAGTTTGTCAGAACCCGATCCACCGATCAAAGTGCTCTTGCCGGTTCCCGCAGTGATCACATCGTTGCCCGGCCCGCCAACGAGCAGGTTGTTGCCATTGCCTGCGGTGACCGAGCTACCCGTCCCGCCGACCCACACCGTGTTATTGCCATTGCCCAGCGTAATGTTGCCCGAAGCATAGACGGTATCGTTGCCATCGCCGGTGTTGATGGTGTCATAACCGCTGCCGCCGCGAATGCTGTCGTTACCGTTGAACGTATTGATGACCGCGCCGACCTTGATGCCAGGATTGATGTAGATCGTATCGATGCCCGCGCCTCCGACGATGCTGATTTTGGAGACGCTTCCCGGTGCGGTCGACAAGGTCTTCCCATTGGCATTCGCCCAGAATCCGCCGTTGGATTGCAGATCGACAGTCAGACTGTTATCCGAGGTTGGGCTGCCGGTCAGGGTGAGCGTTCCACCGCTCAGGCTCACGCCGACGGTTTGCGATGACGATGGAGTTGCCGGCGGAGTGGGTGTTGATGAAGGCGCCGAAGGCGGCGTGGGGGTTGATCCGCTGCTGGATGTCGTCGTGCTGCCGGTGCTGGAGAGAATTGTTTTCTCACCCGCGGTCGCGTCGGGGAAAACCGAGTTGGCCCCGGCTTTGAGAATGTCATTTCCGGCCCCGCCGATGAGCGTGTTGTGCCCCGAACCGGCCACGATCAGATCACTGCCCGGCCCACCGACCAGCAGGCTGGAACCGTTGCCCGATGAAATCGCGCTGCCGCCCACCGAACCAACCCAAACGGTGTTGTTGCCATTGCCCAGGGTCATTGTGCCCGAAGCGTAGATGGTGTCGTTGCCATCTCCGCAGGTGATGGTGTCGTAGCCACCGCCGCCGCGAATGCTGTCTGTGCCACCATAGGTATTGATCACGGCATTGGTGGAAATTCCGGAATTGATGTAGATGGTATCCGCGCCCGCGCCGCCGATGATGCTGATCTTTGAAACACTGCCCTTGGCGGTGGAAAGGGTTTTGCCGTCGGCATTGGCCCAGTAGCCGCCATTGCTTTGCAGATCGACGGTCAGGCTGTTGTTGGCGCCTGAATCGCCGGTGAGGATGAGCGTGCTACCTGAGAGAGACACCGACGAGAGCAGCGTCCGGCCCTCAAGCCGCTCGGTCGCGGGAATCATATCGCCAATTTGCGGAGCGGCCGCGGCAGCACACTGAGCAAGCCGAGCGCGGATCCGGGTCGATGCGAGTGTCCCGAATTCCTGCGCCTGCGAAGCCCAACGAGCCAGCAGGTGACCGATCTCCAATGTCGTCAGCCGAACAAAGCGGCCAGACGAAACGAAATCGGCGCGGAATCCTTTGCGGGACCAATCCATCATTCCAACTCCAAAAACGGGTTTTACGAACGAAACGGCGTTACACCGAAGTGCCACCGACGGATAAAACGGCGGCCCTTTCCCCGGCGGCAACCGATCTGAGTTGCAACGAAATACGGTGGTTCCACCAATCGATCAACCGATAAGACGACGAAAAACAAAAAAATTAATGCGTGTGAAGCTGGGGAAAATATGAATGTGATAACTATGATTGTATTTCATGGTGGACAAAATTTAGCGCGAACACGTGAAGGATGCTGCGCGTGCGAAGAATCGCCGCCAAATTTAGCGACTTCGCAGATGCTCAATTCGCGATATAAAATAGGTGTTCAAATGGGGAAAGATGACTGTTTCACCATCCGATCAAACCAACCCGACGCCGCCCACTCTGGGCCCCCTGGAGTACGCCGCGGCCCCAACAAACCGAACGCGGGCGGCGTGCGCGCCGGCGGTGTTAACCTATGGCCTGGCTCTTCTGTTCACGATCCTAAGCATCAATGCCCTTAACGGAACGCCGCCGCCGGAGGGGATCAATGCATTGGTGACCTTTGCATATGTGGCCGTTTCGGCAATGGGTTTTTTGATTTCGTTCCTGTTCGCGCGCCCCCGAGCTTTTGAGCAGAAATGGCCCGTTCCGCTCGCGGCGGTCATCGCCGCGCTCACAACACTTGGGGTGTGGTGGGTGATCTCGCCGATGTCCTATCAGCTTGGCGAATGGTTGGGGGAGTCCATGCTGAGCAACATCGTTTGGACTGTAATGATCGCCCTGGCGATCGCGATGGGAGCGAGCCTGGTCACGCTATCGGTTTTTCGAAGGGTCACCGGCGTTCGATACGCACTAACACACCAAAATTGATGCCCGACCCGCCATTCATGAAATCCTTCCAAACCCCCGTCCCAGGTTCGCCGCAATACTTGACCCGCCGCCCCGGGAACTTAGAATTGATCCGTGATGTACAGTTTGGGGAATGGTGTAACGGTAGCACAAACGCCTCTGGAGCGTTTTGTCTAGGTTCGAATCCTAGTTCCCCAGTTTTGCGGAGCATAAGAAGCGAAATGACCCGGTGTCATGCCGGGTCTTTTCATTGGGCGGGACCGCATGGGGACTCACCGACGGCGCACCGTTCCGCATGTAACTGATACCTTTGGAGCACTCATGGGGCGGATTAAGACGTGGAAAACCCTGGGCGACGCGTCACTGGTCTGATTTGCAAGAACCTGATCGTGGAAGGTGCGGATTTCAAATGGACGAGTGGCATATTCAAGTTGCAGGCAAATACATCGGTGCCACCACTGCCGCACAGGTGGTGGAGTGGTTGGAGAACGGAACGTTTGACCGTGGTGACCTCATCTGGCGGCAAGGCATGGTTGATTGGGAACCGCTCTCAACGATTGCGGAGTTTGGAGGAGTGCCGGTGCCACCGCTTCCGGAGGATTCTGGTCCGTTCCTGAAGGTTGGCACCACCTTCTACCTCGACGGACAGGAATGGGTGGGGAGGACGGTTGTTTCACCCGCAGCGTTCTACCTGTTGAAGGGCCGGAGCTTGCAAGGGGTAAGGGTTAGTGGGAATTTCGTGCTGAGCGTAATCATGACGACAGTGGGAATGCTCACCCGAAACTGGAGCGATATCCGTACCTGCTCGCTTGCAGCACTTCCGGCAGGCGTTCGCATCGAACTGGATCCGAAAGGGAAGCGACATCCCGGAACTTCCGTCGTTATCGTTCGCAGGACTGCGGTCGAATTGGTGGAGGTGCCGAGAATCTACAATGTGATCCGACTTCTGCTGGGTGGACGTCGGGTAAGCGTGGTGACCTCATGGTTCGGCGTTAGAAAGGTGGGAAGGTGGCTGAACGAACAAGGCTGGATCCTAAACCAACCGTTGAAGCCAACTGAGGCACCGATCCACGGATCGGAATTTCATCGCAATCAATGAGATCCCCCGGGGCAAGAATGGGTTTAAACGCCACGAGCAGTTCGCACCAACGCAGGTCCGCCGCCTGCATGGCGACCGTCATCGACGACCAGGTGGCGACCACTTCGCGGAGTTCATGATCGGCCCCCGTCAAATCCTGTGTGTCTTTCCGTGCGTCACATTGCTCAAGGAAATCCTGAAGGTGAACGGGGTCACGAACGGCAACCATGCCGGCAATTTGGAATTTGGCCCGGATGGATATCTTTACGTGGGTATGGGCGATACTGGCCCGCAGGGCGATCCTGAAGGCCACGGGCAGAACCTTTCGACGCTGCTGGGCAAAATCCTTCGCATTGATGTGGATCATCCTGATTCGGGAAAACCTTATTCGATTCCTTCGGACAATCCATTCGTCGGCCGACAAGGCGCACGGCCGGAGATCTGGGCCTACGGATTGCGCGAGCCGTGGCGATTCAGTTTCGATCCGCTCACGCAGGATTTCTGGGTGGGCGACGTCGGTCAGGATCTATACGAAGAAATCGATATCGTCCGCAAAGGCGAGAACTACGGCTGGAATGTCATGGAAGGCTTCGAACGGTACTCGAACAAATATCGCCGCGATGGCGAAACGTTTGTTCCGCCGATCTTCTCCTGGACACGCAAGTATGGCGCCCATGTGCCTCAGGCGGATTTGTGTATCGAGCCAATCCCAAATCGTCTTTTTATGGCGTCTATATTTTCGCCGACTACCAGAAGAAAAACATCTTCGCCCTCACGCAAAAAGACCGCGTTCTGGATCAGGTCCATCTGATTGCTAATGCTCCGCAGTCGGTTGTGTCATTCGGGCGGGATATGCAGAGGCAGATCTATTTCGTTGGCTACGAGGGGAACATTTACAAGCTGGATCTGGATTCAAGCCGGTTTGAATAACAGGGCGGATATGCAAGCTAACTGAACAGTAACGGATTTTGTGCTACGGATTTCTCCGTTGTTGAGATATAATCCCGGCTCGCAGCTTACCTGGAGGTTCCGATGAGGACCAAACATCGTCAAATTCGCGCGTATGTGGCGGCCCTGGTGGGATTGGTCGCGTCTCCAGTATTTGTCGCCGGCGCACCCCCGGCTGGGAGCCGGACGACTCAAACCGATCCGCGAGTGGCTCAACAGCAGCAGTTGCAACAGCAGCAAATGCTTCAACAGCAGCAGCAACAACAGCTCCGGCAGCAGCAGCTTCAACAACAGCAGCAACAACTCCAGCAACAGCAGCAGCAGGAACAGGCTCGCCAAGCGTCGGCGGCCGACTCGGCTCTGTTGAGCCATGCAACCGGTGACGCGACCAAGGCGCGCGCCGAACTGAAGAAAGCGCAAATCGAGCTCGCGGCTGTCGCCCGGCGATTTGATAAATCGATCGACAGCAAGCCCGATGTTCAGGCCGCGAGCCAGGAGTTCAAACTGGCGCAGGATGCACTTCAAACCGCGACAGCGAAGGCGACCGAATCCCTCAAATCCAACGCCGGTTATCAGCGCGCTGTTACCGAGGCGAAGGAAGCCCATGCCCAGGTCGATTCATTGCGTGCCAACAGCAGCGCGTCGCCCGACCAGCGCTTCGCCGCCGCCACGGCATCAATGGCGGCCAACAAATCCGTTTCGGCTTTCGAAAGCGCCGCACTGACGGCCAATCCCCAGGTTATGGAGGCCCGCACCAAACTCAAGGCCAGCGCCGATGCCCTGCATAAGCTTCGCGACAGCTATGCAACCACCGCCATGCACGAAGACGCCGGTTGGCAGGCCGCCAGCAAGGACCTGGAGCAGAAACAGAAAGATGTCGCGGCGGCCGACGTTAAAGTGGCCGACGTCAGGAAGGCGATCACGGATCGCATGACAGGCCGGGCGACGGCACTGGGGGCGCCCAATAACGCGGTATCGCCCAACGGCCAGTCGGCAATAAATCCCACGACCCAGCCAGCCAAATGATTTGAGTGGCCGAGAAACTTTCGTGTTTTCTGAGTCGATTTAAGCCAATCCCTTGCAAACCCATATGGGGTGGCACAGAATGGGATCGCCTACTGCGGCCGCTGGAGCGGGTACACCGGCAGTTGGCGCAACGCCATGGATGGGCTTTTACTTGTCACTTCCACGAATCTCGAGCCCTTTCAAAAATGGGTGCTGATCATCGCCGCGACACTCACGATTGTGTACGCCGTGATGCGGCCGTTGCGCAAGAAGAAGGATCCGCTGGTAGCCAAGCGGCCCGTTTCGTTGGCCGGTCAGCGCGAGATTGAAAAGCAGATGACCGATCTCATTGTGGATCTGGAGAAGATGGCCCGGCAGATGACATCGCAACTCGACACACGTGCGGCCAAGCTTGAAGCGCTGCTTTGCGATGCCGATGAGCGGATCGCCGAGCTGAGATCATTGGCCTCAGCGAGTCCATCAAATGCGCGTTCTGGGGGGTTTAATCCGTTGGGATCGCAAGCATCAGCGGAAGCAGACGAACTTCCCGACCCCCGTCATGCCGAGGTGTATGAATTGGCGCAAAGTGGTCAATCCGCCCACCAAATTGCCCAACGATTAGGCCGCCCGTATGGCGAGGTCGAGTTAATCCTGGCACTTCGCGGCCACGAGCGCGCACAACGGCAATTCGTTGTAAGTTGATTTCCCGCCTCGCCTTGAGCATTTCCAGATCGAACTGCAACCCCAATCGCAACGCAACGATAACTGTGCATCGGTTAGCAGGGCTGACCTACGCGGCATCGGAATTGCTTTGTATGCCGCCTACATGTCTTTCGAATGGGTTCAGCCCATTACTTGACGAGCCGATGAATAGTGGAGGCTGCTCATGTCTGCACGGATTTCCATAAGACTGATCGATGAAGCCCGCTCACGGCGGATCGTCGAGCTATTGTCGGTTTTGTGGATCCTGGCGATGGCAGACCTATTCTTCACACTATGGGCTCACATCTTTACGCCCTTCAAAGAACTGAATCCCTTCGCCAGCCACATGCTTATCCAAAATCGCCTGCTGCTGCTGATTGCGATGAAGGTTGGCCTCACCGGATTTGGCACGACCATTTTTTGGGGCCTTCGAAAGTATGGCCGGTCGGAGGTGGCGCTTTGGCTGGTTGTGGCCGTGTATGTGGCGTTGACGTTCCGGTGGTCGGATTACACGACGCAGGTTTTGGCGCTCGGGCTGATCACTGGATGAAGCCCGGGCGATAGATGGGGCGCGAAAGACGTGATGGGGTTTCTGGTGGGCGGGACATAATCGGTTATTTGCGTTTGAACAGGCCGCAGAACTGGGCGAAGTTGCGCGCCTGCTGGTTGAGGCGCTGATCGAGCGCAGAATCAGGTGTTGTCACACCCGCGGGAAACTTCTGCGCGACGGACGGGATAAAAACGCGATCCGGTAAAATATGCGCGTTTCGGTATCCAAAGACCATCTGAAGCTGTTCGACCGCCCGCAGGCCGCCCCACGCGCCCGCCGCCACGCCAACGAACGCGGCGGGTTTGTGCTCGAAGCTTTCGGGGAATTTCAGCAGATCGATGAAGTACTTCAGCACGCCGGGAAATGAGCCGTTGTATTCCGGAAGAACCAGGTGCAAACCGGCCGAATCCAGCACCTTCTGCTGGATAAGCTGGAACGCGGCGGGCTTGGCCGAGTAGGCCTGGGGAAGAAAAACCTCCGGCGGCAGATCTTCAAGACTCAGCAATTCGCACCGCACCTGAGCCTCGGCATAATGCTGCTCAACACGGCGGGCGACGCGAAGCGTGCTGGAGTTCGGGCGGTTGGTGCCGCTCACGATCAGAATGAAATCGTGCGGATGGATCAATCGCGGAACGATAGCGTTACTTCGGACTTATTGGTAGTTCAGTGGTGGGGCACCATGACGGGAGTGTGTGATGCCCTAAACGATCGTGCGAGGTTCCGGGGCAGAAAGATCGAAACGGGG
>DAIRGS010000054.1:0-28873 GCA_036794395.1 Tepidisphaeraceae bacterium
ACCCCGGCTTCTCAGAGCGCTGCAATTCTCGTCTCGCCGGTCCACCGCGATACTGATTTCACCTGCCGCCAAGATGCCGGATCAGCGCCGAATCACGCGCGGTCATTTAGCGCTACTTCGCTTCGCCTCGATTGGCCGGGGCTGCCTTTCCCGGGTTCACTTTGAACACGGCGCGATCGTAAGTCATCAGCCCGTTACTCTCGGTTTCCACATCCGTAGTCTGAGTGTAGACCAGGGCGCACAGGCCTTTGTCTTTCAGCTTCCACCCATCGTTGAGCATCTTGATATAGGCGGCGGTGAGCTGTTCCCGATCGGCAACTCCACGGTACTGCCACAGTTTGCCTGGCCACATGTGGCCTTCGATGGGCAGTCCCAGACCGCCAAATTCGCCGAGGACCGCTGCGCGCTTCTCCTCAACTTTGGGCATCGAAGGATCGGAGTAGTGATGCATGTCCATGACATCCCCCACCTTCATATCCGTCCACCCGCTTGCGTTGTTCACCAGGCGAGTGGGGTCGGTTTGCCTGACGTGTTCGACGAGCCGTTCGGTATCAAATTGGCCCCAGCCTTCATTGAACACAACCCACATCACAATACTTGGATGATTTCCCCGGCCTGCAATCATGCGATCCAGTTCGTACTCGAACTGTTCTTTACTTTGCTGCGACATGTTCGCCCCGCCATTGCGGCGAGCAGGACCGCTTGGCATGTCCTGCCAGACCAGCAGGCCGAGCTTATCAGCCCAGTAGTACCAGCGTTCAGGCTCAACCTTTACGTGCTTGCGGGCCATGTTGAAGCCATACTTCTTCTCCGTTTCGATATCGAACTTCAGCGCATCATCAGTTGGCGCCGTGTAAAGACCATCCGGCCAGAACCCCTGGTCGAGCGGGCCGACCATAAACACGGGTTTGTTGTTCAGCATCAATCGATTGATTCCGCCTTCATCCTTCCCCAGCGCGATCTTCCGCATCGCGAAATACCCATCCACCGCGTCGCTCGCCTGATTATTCGGAGCAAGCTCAACATGAAGGCTATAAAGCGTCGGACTTTCCGGAGACCACAACGCCGCATCGGGGATCTTGATCGTCAGTGGCCGGCCCGTGAATCCGCTGGCATTGGCGCTAAATGACTTCCCATTCTCGTTCAACGTAACCGTTGCGTTGATTGGAGTTCGGCGAACCACGCCCAAGGCCGCCACCGTGATCTTCACCTCCCCGGCATCCACATCCGCAACCGCCTGCACCTGCTCGATGAACTGCTCGTTCACCGGCTCAATCCAAACCGTCTGCCAGATCCCGCTGGTGGGCGTGTACCAGATGCCGTTGGGCTTGCTAACCTGCTTGCCCCGCGGCTGATCGCCGGTGTCAGTGGGATCATAAACGCCAACGATGATTTCCTGCTTACCCTCGGCGTTGAGTGCCTTGGTGATGTCGTAGCCGAATGCGTCATAGCCGCCACGATGGGCGCCGAGTTTCTTGCCGTTGACGTAAACCGTCGCTTCCCAATCCACCGCATCAAGGTGAAGCAGAACATGACGGCCATTCCAGTCCTTCGGAATTTCAAATGTCCGCCGGTACCACATCCGCGTTTCATGGCGCATCAATCCCGACAACGCCGACTCCACCGGGAACGGCACGAGGATCTGCTCTTTTAATTCCTTCCCTAACGGAGCATCTTCGTTCTCTGCCGCCGCCTGAAATTGCCACAAGCCGTTCAGGTTCTGCCACTCCTTGCGAACCATCTGCGGACGCGGATATTCCGGATGCGCGTTCTCCGGTGAAACATCCTTCGCCCACCGGGTCATGAGCGGCCCTTTGCCGGGCTTCCACTCATCCGCCGCCTGACTGCGCGCGCCGGCCATGGCCAGTACACCCAGCGCCAGCAAAATTGCTCGTGTTTTCATGGTTCCGCTTCTCCGCCTGAAAGATCACACCCCGCCGCCTTATGCGCTTTACCCGCGATCTGGAATACGCGCAGTGTACCAAAAGGTTGCCGATTGCCGCTGGCCACGAAATCAGAGACCCGCGCACATTGCGTGCGCGGGTCGGGAGGAGAAACGGGTCTTATGACAAGCCGAGGGGATCGGCTCAGTTGCTCGTGGCGGTAATCTGCGTCGCTATTTTCCTGGTGAGCGTAATCGTGACTTTTTCCCCCGCCCGCAGCGCCGACGCCGCGATGCTTTGACCGTCAAGCGTCAGCTTCGTGCTGTCGTCCAGCTTGATCGAACGCTCTTCGGTCTTGCCATCGTCGTTGGCCACTGAAACGACCAGCTTTTTCGCGTGTTTGTTTTCCTGATACCCGACAACCGTCCCGCTGACGGTGGAGGTTTTGCTGACACCTTTTCCGACTTTCGCGCCCGGGGCCGCATTCGCGGAACCGGCAAACATCAAAACGAACGCCACCGCGACAAAAGCCAATGAAAGAATATGACGCATGACAAACACCTTTTGAGTGGAACGCCTATTTCCCCGTCGCATCGATGTGAGTTGCGATGCCGCGGGTTACCTTGATCGTGACGTTTTCGCCCGCCTTCAAAGCTGAGAGCGCAACCGATATCTGATTCAGCGTAATCGCAGTCGAATTACCGGTACGAACCCGTCGCTCTTTCAGCTCTGACTTCTTCTTGAGAATGGAGATTCGCAGCACGCGCCCCTCAACCCCGGCCACCATGCCATGAATCGTGCGTTCGCCCCCTGCCGGAACTTTCTTCTTCCCCGCCGGCTGCGTGGCCGGTCCTGCCCCCACCGCAATGACCACGATCAAAACCAGCCCAATCCAACGCATGACCGCCTCCGTTGCCGTCGAATCACATCGACGTCCTGCAAACACAAGATTCAACGGTAAAGCACCGGATTTATTCCGGCTTGATCAAAACCTATTACGCTGGATGACGTGAATTAAACCAAGCGCGGCCGACAACGCCGCAACCTCATTCCCCCAAAGCCCCTGCAACTATTCCAGGCCCGCATAGGCCGTCGCGCCCGGCTCGACCATCTTGTAGGCGTCAGGATGACTAACCCGCAATTCTTCCAAAGTCGCCCGGCTGACCAAGACCCGCCCCGAAGGATCCGCAACCGAATAAAGCGACCGGCCATGCCCCGCCAGCACAATCACAGTCTGCCGCCGGCTGACCAGGCTCACGATGATCTTGTCCGATTCCGCAACCGCCGGTTTAGACAGCGCCGCGGGAGCCGCCACCACCACCGCCCCCCGATCGCTCACGCACGTCCCGCCCAATACGGTCGCAAGCAACATCCCAATTGCGCATCGGCTCGTCATAGGGTACTCCCGATTGATCTATCGGCCGTTGGCACCCGTGACTCAAATGGATTTGCGAACGATCGGGATGGCGTATTATCGGAACCCAATCAAGGTTCAAACATCCAGTTCCCGTAAAACTTCCAGCTCGGCCGGCAGCGGCTGCTGCCAGAGCCATTCAGTCCGAAGGTAAAACCCGGGAATAATCTGTGCAGTCAGTTTCCCATCCTCCTCTGGATGCGGCGAATACTTCCCATCTACCAAGCGATATATCTCCGCGCGTTGCGACATTGGATCGACGACCCAATACTCGGCCACCCCGGCCCTCTCATAGTCGATGTACTTTTCACGCCAGTCACGCGCGACACTTTCGGGCGATACAACCTCCATCACCAGATCGGGAGCGCCTTCCAGATGATTTTTCCGGAGGATTCCCATTCGAGATTTTGAAACAAAAAGAATGTCAGGAAGTCGCCGCTGGCCCGTCAACCGAACAAAAAATTCGCCGCCGACTGCGATTCCCAGATCATTGCGCCGAATAAACCCCCGAACGACCCCCATCAACCACGCGCTCAGGTCCGCATGCCGAAAGCTGACAGGCGCCATCATAATCACCTCCCCATCGACCCACTCCGCCCGCGTTTTGGGGCCGCACCACTCGAGAAACTCATCTTCGCTCATGCGGCGACCGGGATGCCGAAAGGCATCCCCAAGGTCGTCGGATTCGGGCGGTTTTGGAATAAGTGACGGCAAACTCATTGGCAGCGTCCTACCCGGTATTTTATCCCGTTTGTTACTGAGCGACAAACTCAGATCAATCACCGCGAGTTCACAAACCAGACCCCGTAGTCATGGAGAATTCCCTGTTCCTTCGATTTTTTGTCCTTGGCCTCAAGCTCGGCCAGGCCAAGGTCAAAGATCGCGTTATCCTTCAGCCGGCGGCAACGCGCCACGATGTCGTCGGAAGACAACATCCATTCAGAGGGCCGGCCGATCTTGATCGATTGAAGTTCGTACACGTCAGTGTACGACGGCTGCTTAAGCTTCAGCCGCCGATATTCACGCTGATCGCCGGGCCCGATGACATAAAACTCCTCCCATTGAAAGTCCTCGATTCCTTTGACCAGACAGGGAAGTTTCAGATTTGAATTCAAATGCTCGAGAAAGCGCTTTCTTGCCTCATCCCAACTTGTGTCGTCGTCGGCGCCAACGATCCCCTCGATTCGATTCCATTGAACGTCGTCGTGATCCATCTCAGAACCTTCAAATCGGTTTACAATTCTTATGGTGCAGCGCCAACAATGACTCCGCCGTTAATCGCCTTCACTTTCCGCCAGTATTCTACGATACGCCTCGCGCGCATGATCGTACGCAGCCGTCGCATCATTCATTTCAGCCGCGGCAATGAACCTCCGCTTCTGCGACCAGCACTGATCCACCCCCTTCAAGCACCACTCCGCACTTCGCCGGCTGGCCCGAATCGGCTTGCCGTTCATAACCACAAACACGGGATTGGTATGCGACGAAGGCAAAATTCGCAGCGCCACCCAACTGCTCCGCTCGATCTTCACATCAAACGCCAGATCGTGCTGCGACCCATCCGCGATCAATTCCTGGCGCGCGACAGGATAACCGTTCACGATCACCTCAACCGGAACGGTTTTCGTCGCACCAATCCGCGCTCGCTCCAAACTCCAATAGGGCTTCTGATCATAAGGGCGGTTTCGAATGCGATCATCGGGGACATCATTTAGCCGGGCCGCGACTCGCGCTGTCAGATGAATGCTCCCCGGCTGATCCAGCCGAAGCTCGCTGCCGTTCTCCCCCATCGCCACGTCGTTCACTTTGAAATCCATCAGATGGCTGTATCCATCGGACACATAATTCCGGCCATTGCGAATTTGCTCGCACCATTGATCAAAATCCAGTTTCCCATCCAACTTCACATACGACCTTCCCATCCCCACACGCTCCCCATAAATGCACGGAAAATCCGTCTCCCCGCTGATGCGCGTGCGGTATCCACAGTTAAGCGTGTGATACCACATATTCAATTCCCACACGTACGGCGTATCAATCGTCGACATGAAATCATCCGCCGGCCCCAGCTTCCCATCCGGCCCCGGCACCATGTGCGTCACGTCCACCACGTATTCATCGGCCCCAATCCCGTCATAAGGCGGCACCACGTAATTCGGCAGCTCTTTACTCTTCCCATCCAATCCCCAGCCAGAATGCGCCGGCCCCACAACTCCACCCTGCGCCTTGGCCCATTTCAGCGTATTCAAACACAACGTTGGCCAGTGCTTGTCCGAATCGCCTCCAGGGTAAATCTCCTGCTTCAGCCGTAGCAGCACCAGATGCCCAGATTGGTGCGATCCAAATCCCGACACCTCAACGTCATATCGAAGCAGATACGGATACTGCGAAACCTTGTCGATCGCCCCGGTAAAAAACTGCTTCTGAAAATCAAAGCACGGCCCCCACGTCAGATTACACCCCACCTTCAAATCCTCACCTATTACATTCGCCATCATGTCCGATGCCAAAACGCCCTGAGTTGGATTGCTGTAATGCGCGCATCCGGCCGCGTGAATGTGGTGATCCCCCGAATACCACCCCGTCAGCGACGGATCGATCCATCGCTTTAGCTCAAACCGCTGCGGCGGATCTGCCGGCCCACCCACCCGTACCGTCCGCGTCTGCACCAGGTACTCCGGCCCGCGCGAAACCCGCACCCGGTACTCCCCCATCGGCAGCTTGATCGCTTCGCCATCCGCGCGATACACCTGCGGATGAAACGCCAGATCCGGCGCCAGCCGCTTGGCAGGAGGCGGATACACCCGCCCCGCCGCATCACGAATCTCAAACGCCGCCTCGGTCGGCTTGCCGTTCTCGTCTCGAACCTCGAGCTTCAAATCCACCGCAGGCTTTGCCGTAAATAGAACGTCGGCATCATTCCGAAACCCAAGATCCTGTGTCCCCTGCCCTACGTTGCAGGCGATCTTCCCCTCGCGCTTGCCGCTGTCCCGACTGAACAAGGATACGATCCGATACTCAACGCCCAACCCCGACAACGCCGGAGACATCGGCTGCGCCACGTACGGCAAAATCCCCATCCACCTCTGCACCACCTGCTCGGGCTTGGCTTCCGGTAGAGGCAGCGCATTGGGGCTCTGAATATTAAATCGGGCCGTCACCCCCGCCTCGTTTGTCACCTTGATCAAAAACGTCCGCCATCCCTGCTCCACCAGTTCCGCCTCCGCCGGCCCACGCTCAAGTTTCACCCGGCTCTCAGGATTGATGTTCACCATCAGCAGGCAATAACGATCCAGTACCCGCTGGATCTCGGCAACGCCCTTGGCCGCGTCTGCACCATTCGCGGCCTGCAACAATGCCTTCTCGTCGTCCGGGGCCAACGGCGTTCCCAGGATTTTGAGTGCCTCGTTCACACGAACGGCATGCGCCGAGAGCGGCTGAAAGTCGACGTCAGCTGCGAACGTATCACCGCCGATAACGCCGAAGCCAAACACGAGAAGCACTGCCACAACCGATGTGAATCGCATTGAAGCCTCCACGAGAATTGCCTTCCCCAAAATGCCTTAGACTCCAGCCAACGCTACAGGGGTTTTGTGCGCGATTTTAATTCGAGCCAATACGATTGAACGTCAAGCCGAGTCGCCCAGTGCTCCATATAGGGGATATCCAGATCAGCGAATTGCACTTCATAAACCCTGACCGCATCTCCCAATTGCTTCTCGCTCCCGCCGGACATTTTTGCCCATAGAAGCTTCATCAGAATCGTATCTTCGGGCTGAGAAATCATGGCGCGAACGCCATCGACATCATCCTCATATCTGCGTTCAAATCGCGACTGATCGAACGGCGCATCTGAGAGCAGCCAGAAATCGATTTTGTCGCCCTCCTCGGCATCCAACACGTTAAATTGCCGGAATTCCGCGTTCGACGCTCGCGCCGACTCAATCGCACTGGGGTCGAGATAATACCTTGGAGCGGGAAAGGCCTTCAGAAGTGCATTTACCCCAGGGGTGTTTAACGACACAACCATATCGATGTCGTGTGACGCGCGAGGTTCACCCTGTACGCTCGACACAAAAGAGCCGGTGACCATGTAGTCAACTCCGGCCCCTTCTAGAACTGCAACCACTTTTCTCAATAATTCCTGTTGTGACATTTTGCCAGCCGGTCAAGAAGCATTGCACGAAACTCTTCTTCATCCAAGTCAGGAAAACGCCGCTGTAGCCCACTCACAAATAGGCGCTTCGACTGCGCAGATAGCTCGAAGAACTTCCGAGCACGTTGGGCTGGCGTCATCGCTCGCAGAGTGCGAATGTATTGTTCGTGATTGGGTCGAGGCTTCGGGTCCACGCTCCCCATCTTATCACCACTGCGCTCGCCCAAGCCACAATTCTCCGTGGCAATACATCCTTCAACTGATATGATTTGCTTAACGAACCACGCACAGTCCTATCGGGAAGGAATCTTACGTGGACGACGCTGAAATGCACCGCCTTGTACACGATCGGCTCGGCGTGCAAATCGAAGTTGAGATGGCTCGATTTCTTAAACATGCCGGAGAAGCACGAACCGTCACTACCGATTTGTCGCCTGTTTATGTGATTGGCGGAGACGCCCGCACCGGCATCGCAGTTCGCACGATCGTGCCGCCAGAGCTGTTCACGGCAGTTGAACCATGATCATTACCGCTCATGCCTACGCCCGGGCCGGGCTCGTCGGAAATCCTTCCGACGGATATTTCGGAAAGACGATCGCCTTCACCATCCGCAACTTCAAGGCCGTCGTTAAACTCTGGGAAAGCCCTCACTTCGAAATCCTTCCTACGCACGGCGACCTCGCCAAATTTGAAAGCGTCAGCGCGTTTCTTAAGGATCAGCGCCTGCACGGGTACTACGGCGGGATGCGCCTCATCAAGGCCGCGATCAAGCGATTCAGCGACTACTGCACTTCTCATCACATCGAGATTCCAGAGCGCAGCTACACCGTCAGTTTCGAGACCGACATCCCCCGTCTGGTCGGGCTGGCCGGCAGCAGCGCAATCGTCGTCGCGATGATTCGGGCGCTGATGGACTTTCACAAAATCCGAATTCCGCTCCAGGAGCTTCCCACGCTTGCATGGTCCGTTGAACATGAAGAGCTGGGCATCAACTGCGGCATGCAGGATCGCGTCGTCCAGAACTATGAAGGCATCGTCTTCATGGACTTCGATCGCAGCCTGATGGAATCGCGCGGCTACGGAATCTACGAGCACCTGAGTCCAACCACGCCGCCGCCGTTGTACGTCGCTTACGATCCATCGCGCGCCGAAGTCAGCGATGTTCCCCACCGAAATCTGCGGCAACTGTTCAATACGGGCGACCCGACGGTTGTGGGCGCAATGCGCATTTACCGGGAGATCACGGATCGCGGGCGGGATGCGCTGATGAAGGGCGACCTCGAGGCGCTTGGAAATGCGATCGATGAAGGCTTCAATCTTCGCAAGACGATTATGAATATCGCGCCGGAGAACCTCCGAATGGTGGACGCGTCCCGCGCTACCGGTGCGAGCGCGACGTTCGCCGGCAGCGGCGGCGCAATCGTTGGCCTCTACCGTGATGGCCGGCACTATCAGCAGCTCGTCGATGCGCTGGGCACACTCAGATGCAGCGTCATTCGACCTATACTATTCGATCAATAACACATGACCATCCGCAAAGCAGTGATCCCCGCCGCCGGTTTCGGCACCCGCATGCTCCCGGCCGCCAAGGCCGTTCCCAAGGAAATGCTCCCCGTACTCGATCGCCCCGTGATTCAATATGTGGTTGAGGAAGCCGCCAGTGCCGGCATCAGCGATGTCCTGATGATTGTCTCCCGCGGCAAAGAAGCTCTCGAAAACCACTTCGACCGCAGCCCCGAACTCGAAGATCGGCTCAAGGCCGGCGGCAAAGAAGCCCTCCTCTCCTCGATCAATTCACTGGCCAGCGCCGTCAAAATCCACAGCACCCGACAGCCTTCGCAACGCGGCCTTGGCGATGCCGTTCTCCAGGCCCAACGCCACGTAGGCAACGAGCCCTTCCTGTGCCTGCTCGGCGATACCATCTTCAGTGGCGACGCTCCGGCGATTCAACTGCTCGAAGCGGTCCGCGAATTTGGCACTGCCGTTATCGGACTCGAAGAAGTTCCCGCGGAAAAAGTCGATCGCTACGGGATCGTCGGCGGAGCGGTCGTGCGCGAAGGTGTCATCCGCATCGACACCCTCGTTGAAAAACCCGATCCTCAATCCGCGCCCAGCCGTCTCGCCATCGCCGCGCGCTACGCATTGACGCCGGGAATTTTCCAGGCACTCGAACAGACAAAGCCCGGAAAAGGCGGCGAAATCCAGCTCACCGATGCGTTGCGATTGCTCCTGGCGCGCGAACCGATTCATGGCGTCGTACTCCGCGGCACACGCCACGATGTAGGCAATCCCATAGATTGGCTCAAGACCAACCTCCTCTTCGCCGCCCGCGATCCCCAAACATGGAGCGCACTTTTGCCAACGATCGAGCAGCTCGCCAAACAATGATGAACTGCCGCGCGATCATCCAACGCGCGCATTTTCTCTTCCCAATTGCATTGACGATGTGTAAACTGCTATTATCTTGTGATCGCGATCAAGTGATTCTTCAAGACGGATCGGAGGCGGTGGCTCCCCTTCGATCCGTTTCTTTTTTCCCACCGTATTCCATGCATTCGAGCACCGAGGACGCTGAGAACACGGAGGGAAGCAAAGCAGATCAGCCACAGATGAAGAGGACGAACACAGATGGGAAATACTTAAGTCTTAGCTCTTATCTGTGTCCATCTTCTTCATCTGTGGCAATATTTCTTTCTCTGTGTTCTCCGTGTCCTCTGTGGTCTCTGTGCCAAATCACTTCCGCTTCGCCGCGATAAACTGTTTCACTTTCGCCAGCGGCATGCAATTCAGAACCCGATCGGCCGTCGCCCACGCCCGGCGAGCCACATCGATCCCATATCCAATATCCGACAATTCCTCCGTGCTGTGCGCATCAGTATCAATGCAAAGCGTGCAGCCGGCCTCGAGTGCGGCACGGGAGCAGGTGTCGTTGAGGTCGAGTCGCGGGTAACCCGCGTTAATCTCCAGCGCCGTCCCATTCGCCGCCGCGGCAGCAAAAATCTTCGGGAAATCCAGCGGCAAACCCTCCCGCTTGTTGATCAGCCGGCCCGTCGGATGCCCAATCACATTCACGTATCGGTTATCGATCGCCCGCAGCAATCGATCAGTCGCCTTCGCCTCATCCTGCTTCAGCGCCACGTGCGGCGAGCCAATCACGATATCCAACTCCGCCAACACCTCATCCTCAAAATCCATCCGCCCATCCGCCAGGATATCCACCTCGCAACCCGCCATCAGCGTGATGCCCTTCAGCCGATCGCGAACTTTGTGAATCTCCTTCACGTGCTTCAGCAACCGCTCCGCCGTCAGACCATTTGCGATCGCCTGGCTCTTGGAATGATCCGTAATCGCCAGGTATTCATACCCCAATGCCATCGCGGCCTCGGCCATCTGCTCAATGGATGCCTGGCCGTCCGAGGCGGTGGTATGGTTGTGCAGGTCGCCTCGGATATCGGCGCGGGTGATCAGCTTCGGCAGTTTCTTACTTAACGCCGCATCGATCTCGCCGCGATCTTCCCGTATCTCCGGATCAACAAACGCCAACCCGAGCTTCGCGTAAACATCCGCTTCGGTCTTACTGGCGACGGGCTTGGCCGCCGGCGCCTCGGCCGTCTTCTTCGCGGCCTTGTCGTATTCGTCTAATTTGTAAAGCCCCCATTCATTCAGCGTCAGACCCATCGTCTGCGCTCTCCCGCGCAGCTTCACGTTGTGATCCTTGGACCCTGTGAAATACAGCAAAGCCGCGCCAAAATTGTCAGCCGGAATAATCCGCAGATCCACCTGAAGCCCGCCCGCCGTCAGCACGCTGGCCTTGGTAGCGCCCTCGCCCAGGATGCGCTGCACTTCCGGAAATTTCACGAATGCCGCCGAAACCGCCGCCCCCGCCGATGCATCCTGAATCGAACAGATCAGGTCGACATCGCCAATCGTCTCTCGCCTTCTTCGCAGGCTCCCGGCGATTTCACCCTGCTTCACCTGTTTCAGCCCGCGCAGCCGTTCCAGCAAGCCCTGTGCGATCGGCAATGCCTCGCCGATGCCCATGCGCTGCGCCGCCTGCGAGCGCAACGCGATCCCCTGCTTGATCGAATCGATTTTCTTCTGGCCAATCCCTTTCAACCCCGCCAGCGCTCCATCATCGATCGCCTTGACCAGTGCCTCCAGGCTCGTCACGCCGCGATCTTTCCACAACAGCGCGATCGTCTTGGGCCCCAGTCCGGGAATCTCCAGCAACGGCAGCAGGCCCGCCGGCACGCTGGTCGTCACCTCTTCGAAATCCGTGCTCCGGCCCGTCTGCACGTATTCGATGATGATCTTGCAGCTCGATACCCCCAGCCCCTCCACTTTCCCAAGGGTTCCATCCTGAACAAGCTTGCGAATATCGAAAGTCGCATCCTTCAGGATCCGGCTCACCTTCGAAAACGCGATCGCTTTAAACGGGCTCTCCCCTTTGATCTCCATCACCGCCGCAAGGGTCTTAAACACATCCGCCAGTTCTGTATTGAGGGACATGGCGGGATTCTATATGACTGTGCCGAATCACGCGCCACTCCCTCAATTCACCCTGCGCCGCATCCACCCCAATAGCCGCGTCCCATCCCGCAAAACCCCCACGCCGGGGTATAGCGGTACCCCGCGCCACCCCGGCTTCTCAGAGCGCTGCAATTCTCCCGGCGCCGGACCACCACGATACCGATTTCACCTGCCGCCAAGATGCCGGTTCAGCGCCGAATCACGCACGATCATTTATCCCGCAGTGCTCGCACCGCCGTGGCGGGAAAATCGGTGGTGATCGCATCGATGCCCATCTGTGCGAACTGGACATACTCCTTCAATGCATCCGCCCCATATTCTGGAGCGAGGAATTGAGGCTCGTCGCGGAAAGTCCAGGTGGAAACCAGCAAGCCTCGGGCATGAGCGTCGGCGATCAGCGAGGTTGGAGACTGAAGTCTGGGATGAAGGGCATGCGTCGTTCCGTCTTCGTCATCCACGGCAGGGACGATAAGCCTTTTCCATGGGCCAATGCCCTGCGCGTAGATAGCAATGCCATCGAGATCGAATGGTCCGTTTTCGATGAGCTGAATAATCGGCAGTGACGTCCGGCCCCGCAGACGTCGGAGAAATTCCGAATCGAACGATTGAAGCACCACGCGCCTGGCGTCGTGCCGGGATAGCACGGCCAGAAGCAATTCGTCGATCGCAAAACCCAGCGATGAAAAATACGCCGGCTGCTTTATTTCGATGAAGACCCAGACCTGGCGGGCATTGGCCAGTTCCAGGACCTCATCCAACGTCGGCACCGGCCAACGCCCGTCATTGGAATGATCCCTGAACGCCAGCCGCTGACGCGCTCCAAGCTGCCGAACCTGTGCAACAGTCAGATCCGTCGTGAACCACCCGCTGGCCAAGGCGCCTTCGATCTCCCGCGAATTGCGATATCCCGCCAGTTGCAGATCTTCCGCGACGTTCGTCGACAGCGATAGCTCGCTCTCATGCCGGGCCACCAACACGCCATCGGCAGTGGGAACGACGTCCAGCTCAATGGCATCGGCCCCCTGCTCGATCGCCAACTCAAATGCCGACAGGGTCTGCTCGGGAAGCAATCCGCACGCGCCTCGATGGGCGATGATCATCGGCCTGGGACACTCCGCGAACCACGCTTTCATGGAGGCTCAATATCCCGCGCCCCTCAACCAATCGCGAGAAATACCACAAACATCGTCAGCCAAACCGCGTCCAGAAAATGCCAGTACATCGCCGTATGTCTTACCGGCTGATAGTTCTCGTGGTCGAAAACATCCCTCCTGGCCGTATACGCCACACAAATCAGGGCGACGATTCCCCCCACGACGTGTGCAGCGTGAACCAGAATCAGGAAGAACACAAATCCGTATAAGTAGATCCCGCGCTGCTCAAGGCGTTTATGCGACCGGAGCAGCTCGATCATGGCCGGGGTTTGTACGATGATGAACCCCACCGCCAGCCACAACGCCCGGTTCAACCAGAGCCTGAACTGCGGCTGCTTTTCCAACCTCACAAAATGCAGCGATCGACCCAATGCAACGCTGACCATGATGACCAGCGCGGTGCTCAACCAAAGCAATTTTGGAAAGTGAATTTCGTGGAGCGGCGGGCTTCGCTCGCTGCCCAGGCGGATGGCCAAATAAGCGACCATCACCCCGGCGAACAACATGAACAGCGCCGCGAGGAATATCCACATCCCCAACGTGGCCGTCGCGTGAGGAACGTGCGGAGGGTAGTACGGAGACGACCCTCTTCTTCCGTATTCAAGCGGCTCATCCGCCATTCTGACTCGTCACCATGATCCGCGTCCCCGGCGGCTCGTCATTCGGCTTGTATTCCCCGGTGTCCATCATCGCAAATCCCAGAAATACCGCCACGAAAAACAATGCGGTGATAAACACCACCGCATTAAACGGGCTGTCGTACCGCAGATGCATAAACCACAGCACCACGCACGCCGCCTTCACCACCGCAATCGAAAGCGCCACCAGAATGTTGAGCTTGCCAAGGTGGAACTTGTCCAGATCCACACTTGTGACCGCAACGGTGGCAATCGTCAGCACCACCAGCACGCCGTACACCCCCAGCAATACCGCCGGGGAAACGATGTGAGGATGCACCGCGCCGTCGCCGGCGTGGGAAGTCGATTGGGTTTCAGTTGAATGGACAGGAATGCTCATGGTGCTCTTCTCTCGATCGCTTGCGATTCTTCCCATCGCTGATTCTTCATTTCTCGCGATTTCCGGATTAGTGAATCAGATACAGGAGCGGGAACAGGAAAATCCAGATCAAGTCGACAAGGTGCCAGTAAAGCCCCACCAAATCCACCGGCGTGAAATAGGTCGGGCCGAATTCGTTCTTCATGGCCCGGACCATGATCCACGCGATCAGGGCCATGCCCACCAGCACGTGGACGCCGTGCAGTCCCGTCATGAAAAAGTACACGGCGAAAAATGTATAAACCCGGTGGCGGTCCTGTTTATTCAGTTCCTTATAGACCAGGTGCGATTCAGCCGGGTGCTTCACCCCCTCCGACGCCAATCCCGCCGGGGTGATGTTGGGCGGCTTGATGGTCGCGGCGTCCGGAGTTCCTGCATTTGGATCGATCGCATCGGGCTCCACCTTCATCACCGGAACCGCGGCCACCTCAGGTTCCTTCAGATGGAACGCCTCTTCTTCCAGTTCGGTGATCGCCTTGCCGTCAGTCTCGCCTTTATCAGCATAGAATTTGTTGCCCGACCCGATAAATATGTGCTCTTTCCACTTGGTCGTGTACTCGATGCTCTTGATCCCCATGAACCCCGCCCCACCCAGGATCGTCAGCGCCAGCAACGGCACAAGAAGTTTGCGGTTGCCCATCTGGGCCGCCCGCACGCCCCACGCCATCGTCAAACTGCTGGTGATGAGAATGATCGTGTTAATCGCCCCCAGCTTGCGATCCAGATACTGATGGGCGTATTCAAACACTTCCGGATGATTATGGCGGTACACCGCATACGCGCAAAACAACCCGCCAAACATCAGCACTTCCGTGCCGAGGAACGTCCACATCCCCAGCTTGCCGGAGGTGTACTGCTGGTCCGCCGTCTCAAAATGGTGGGCAAGATGCGGGTCATGATGATGCCCATTATCACCCGCATTTCCGTCAGAGTGGATATCGACTGTGCTCATTGAATCGTCTCAGAAACGTTTTGGGTCAGTTGTCCGTGGTCAGTTGTTAGTTGTCAGTTGTTACATTCATCGTGACCGCTACTGACCACTGACCACTGACCACTGACTAATGACTAATGCGCCGGATGCGTCGAGGCAAACTTCGCGGCCTCGGTCTCGTCATACACCCATCCAACCTCAGGCGAAACTTCCTTCCACCCACTCAGGTCATACGGGTCATTCGCCACCGGCGTCACCGAAAAGTTATCGTGCGGCGGAGGTGATGGACTGCGCCACTCCAGCGTATTGGCGCCCCAGGGATTGGCCGGGGCCTTCTTGCCGCGTTTCAGCGAGTGAGCCCAATTGAGCGCCACCAGCACCAGCCCAAATCCCATCGTGTACGCGCCCCTCGTCGACCAATGATGATACGAAACAAACTGCACCGGATAGCTCGCATACCGCCGCGGCATACCCTGCGTGCCCGCGATGAACTGTGGGAAGAAAGTCAGGTTAAACCCGATGAACACCACCCAGAACGCGATGTGCGCGAACCACTCGCAGTACATCTTCCCGAACATCTTCGGCCACCAGTAATACATCCCACCGATGAACGCGAAGAGCGTGCTGCCCATCATCACATAATGGAAGTGGGCCACGATGAAGTAGGTGTTGGTCAGCATCACATCCACCGCCAGCGTGCCCAGGAACAACCCGGTCAGCCCGCCGATCGTGAACAGCATGATGAACCCAAGGGCATACATCATCGGCGCCTTGAGCCGAATGTCGGCCTTGTGCAGCGTGCCCAGCCAATTGAAAATCTTCACGGCCGATGGAATCGCCACCGCAAACGTGATCAGGCTGAACACCGCGTTGGTCAGCGCCGATTGGCCGCTGATGAACATGTGGTGGCCCCACACGAAGAAGCTCAACATCGCGATTGCGATCGAGCTCATCGCGATGAACGAATATCCGAAGATATGCTTCCGGCTGAACGCCACGATCAATTCGCTGATCACGCCCATCGCCGGCAGAATCATGATGTACACGGCCGGGTGCGAATAAAACCAGAAAAAGTGCTGGAAAAGCACCGGATCGCCACCGAGCGCCGGATCGAAAATGCCGATGCCCAGCGTCTTCTCCGCGCCCAGCAATAACACCGTGATCGCCAGCACCGGTGTGGCCAGAATCTGAATAAGGCTCGTGGAATACAGCGCCCACAGAAACAAGGGCATCTTGAACCAGCCCATTCCTTTGGGCCGGAGCATGTGAATCGAAGCGACGAAATTCAGACCGGTCAGAATTGAGCTGAAGCCCAGGACGAACACAGCCAACGTCGCGACGAACACCGCGCCTTGCGCTTTTGCATTGCTGTAGGGGGTGTAAAACGTCCAGCCGGTATCCAGGCCCCATCCGCCAGGAATCTGCCACCCGAACGCCGAGTGCAGCACGCCGCTGAGGAGGATGTACACGAAAAACAGCCCGCCGCAGACCCAGCAGTAAAAGCTCAGCAGGTTCAGACGGGGAAAGGCAACATCCTTGGCCCCAAGCTGCATCGGCAGGATGAAGTTCCCCAGAATGGCCGGCACGGACGGAATGATGAACATGAACACCATCACCGCGCCGTGAAGGCTGAACATGTGGTTGTAGAGATCGTGGGCGGAGTTGAGCGCCAACTGGTTGTCGCCCGTGGCTTCGAGCGGGTGCCAGAGCATCGTTCGCACCATGATGGCGAACATCCCCCCGAGGGCGAACGCGGCAAGAATCCCGATCATGTACATCAGGCCGATGCGCTTGTGATCCAGCGTCAACAGCCACGACATGATGCCACGCTCGTGCGTGAGATAGTTATCGGGCCCCGAGGGCTCCCGCGGCGTTGAGCCGTGAAACGAAACTGGGCCAGTGACGGCAGACATAATTACGCTCCGAATTCCGTTCGATTCCTTCTACTTCTTCTCTGGCGATGCCACCGGTGACGCCAACGGCGCCCCAGCCGCCGGCTGAGTGGCCGGTTGCGAAGCCGGTTGCGAAGCCGGTTGCGAAGCCGGTTGCGAAGCCGGTTGCGAAGCCGGCGCATCCAGCGCCGCCCTGTCGGCCGCGCTGGTGTTGGCGCTGATCGACTTCATGTATGCGATGATCGCCTCAATGTCATTGTCCTTCAGCACGAATGGCGGCATCTGCGGCGGATAACCATCCACGATCTTCGCCAGCGGTTGAAGAATGGATTCCGAGATGTAGGGCTTGTCGACCAATATCTTCGTGCCGCCGGTCAATGTCTCGGTCTTACCCCACAAGTCCTTCCAGCTCGGCCCGACCAGCCGCGTTCCATCCAGCGAATGGCACGCGACGCATCCCTGCGTTCGAGACAGCTTCTCGCCCTTCTTCACCGGCGGAAGCTGATTGAGGATCTCAGTCTGTTCCTTCAGCCATCGCTCAAAATCCGCCTGCGTCCGATGAACGATCACGCGGCTGCGCATGGTCGAGTGGTTCGTCCCGCAATACCCCGCACAGTAAATGTCATACGGTTGGGCGTCGAGAAAGACCTGAACCTGCTGCGCTGCCGGAATGTCCGCGTGGGCCTCCGACTTCAAAGCGCTCTGTACCGCCGAAGGCAACGAACCGAATTCGACGGGCGAAGAACTCATCTGCGCTCCAGACGAGTTGATCGGAATCAGCGCGCCGTTCGACGGTGAATTCACCAGCAGAATCGTTGACCCGTTGCAAAGAAGAAGTTCATGAACGTCGTCGGATGCCGCAAACTTCGCCCCCGTCCCATTCAGCACGGCTTGCACAGGCGCCGACAGCTTTGCGTAATTCTCCGACGTCTGCTTCGGCGTTACCTCCGACGTCTCTTTCACCGAATTCCCAATGGAATCCGCCGCAATTATGGTCGGCTTGCCGTCGATCATCATCGACGTCGCGTACACAGAAGAACTGGAGTCCGTCGCCTCGAACCACAGCCGGTTAAACCGGCCCGGGACCACATCCTTTTTCACCCGGAACGCCGGGATGTACAGGCTGTGGATGACATCATTCGATTGCAGCACCACCCGAATCGGCGTCCCGATGGGCACGTGAAGCTCAGTATGCTCAAGCCCCGTCGAGTAAATAAACGACCACTGCCACATCTTTCCGTTTGCCGTGATCTCATAAGAGTTCGGCGGCTCGATGGTCATTTCCATGTAGTGTCGGAAGCCATAGTAATACAGGAAAACGACGATGATCGATGGAATCAGGGTCCAGGTCAGTTCCAACGTCGTGCTATGCCCGGCAGCAGTGTCGCGCGTCTTGCCCGGCTTATGGCGGTACATGATGGTGAACGCCACCAGCATGATCGTCACCAGCAGGAAAAAGAAAATGCAGATCCACAGGATGACGTTGAACAGGGTGTCCACGCCTCCCGAAATCGTCGAGGCCCCGCCGGGAAGCCACAACGTCGGAGCTGATTCGGCCATTATCGCTTGCCACATATCTGCGTCTCGTCTTCTTCAACCACAGCCACGATCGACTGCATCTGCTCTTTGAATAGCACAGCCCTCACAGGGCTGTGCTCGACCTTCAGGTCGATCTCTTTCCCCCTCTCCCTCCGGGTCCGCACTGAGCTTGCCGAACGTGAGAGGGCCGGGGGGGCCGGGGTGAGGGTGATTGTCAAACGACTTTCACCAGCACCAACAACGACCTACCGGCCTTCCGCCGCCGCCTTCTCCTTCAGTTCTTTCCGAAGCAATCGAAACAGAGCCCCCGCCACAATAATGATCATCAGCACGCCACCGGTTCGCATCACCCCCATGGCCGCCACCGCATACTTGCCCTGGCGCCCGTCGTATTGGAAGCAGGTGAGATACGCCTGATCGAAGGAGTTACCAATCTTTCCGTTCGAGGCTTCCACCAGTGAAAGCCGTACCGTCTGCGGATCGAACCGCACGCCGTACAGATATCGAGAAATCTTCCCCTCCGGCATGCACATCACAATTACCGCCGGATGGCTGAACTGCCCAGCGCTTTGGATCCAGCGGTAATTAAAACCCACCGCTTTGGCCAGCGGTTCGATCGATGACTGCTCGCCCGTCAGCAGATGCCAGCCATCAAGGTTCTTCACACCCATATCTTTGACGAATGCCGCCTTCTTGGCTGTGGCCAGCGCGGGCGTTTCCGATGGATCGATGCTCACAAAAACCAGGTCGTAGTCCTTGCCCGGCTTCAGCGACACCGCCTTAAACGCGTTGGCTGTCCCCTGCGACACCAGGCTGCACAACATCGGGCACTGGAAATAGCCCAGCTGGAGCACCACCGGCCGCTTGCCGGTGAAGTAGTCTTTCAGCAGAACCGATTTGCCCGTCTCATCCACAAACTTCAGATCCAGCGGCAATGCCGTGCCCAAATGCTCGGTCATCGAAATACCGCTTAAGTCCGCGGTAGTCACCGGCGTTGATTGCTGGTTCGGGCCGAACGCCATCACAGGTGCTGCACATGCCGTCATGGCCAGCAGCGCCATCAATGCGATCAGGACAATTCGCGATGTACAGCAAGTCGCTTTCACTCCGGGACCTTTCCGTTGTTCTGTGCCAGAATCCGCATCGCTTCGGTCACCGGAACATGGCGGTGATAGCGATCGATTCGCCGGTTGCCATTGACGTTGGCCAACTGCTCACTCTTCAGGCCGGTGCGCCATGTGTCGGGATTTTTGTCCCACTTCTCGGCGATGATTTCTGATTCGGTGTTCTTGTACCAGGCGTCCACCGCAACCACGGTCAGCAGCAATCCAATCCCGGTCAGCGCCGCGAACAGCACCACCATCGGAACGTTGACGTCAATCTTCCAGGAATTCGATTCCATATCGCGCTCAAATGTTGTGGAACGCCAGCGACTCAGGCAGCCGCGGGTCGGCCACCGGCCGCAAGTTCTGTCCGACCAACCCGCGCACCAGCACGGCCAGTAAAATTCCGCCAATGCCCAGGTACGCGCTCAACGCCGCCAATACCATCAGCAGCCCGAACTTTCCGGGATACTCCGGCATCACGATCCAAAACGTATCGAGCAGGTGAAACGCCAACTGCCACACCGCCCAGAAAACCAATACCGCCGTTGCCCGTTTCACATGCCGCGACAGCAGCCCGGCAAACGGGATCAGCAACTGCCCGAACAGGATCGCGAAAATCACAATCGACCAGCCGTTCACATGTTCCGTTGAGGTCGTCGCTCCATGCCGGCTGAACCACTGAACCTCATCAGGGATGTTCGCATACCACAGCAGCATGTACTGGCTGAAGGCGATGTAGCCCCAGAAGAACGTGAAGCCGAAAAGGTACTTGCCCAGATCGTGATAGTGCTCGACGTTGATCGAATTTCGCATATACCCAGCGGCCTGAAGCAACGCCACCAGGATGATCAACGTCGCAAAGATCGCCACGACCGACCCCGCGAAGTAGTACACGCCCCACATCGTGCTGAACCAATGGGGATCAAGCGACATCAGAATATCGCCCGCAGCGCCGGTCAGGGTCAATCCCAGCACGACAGTCCATAGCCCCGCCCACTTTTGCATGGATCGCGTGATGTTGGCGTCACCGGTTGTGTCCTGGCGGAGGGACTGGTTGTAATACCATCTGGCCATGTATATCCAAATGGCGAAGTACGCAATCACTCGCAGAATGAAGAAGAACGGGTTCAGCCAGTAGATGCCCGTGATACGCTTCTGAAGCGTGTTCGGGTCCATCTCGCGGTGTGGCAAGACGTCCGACTCAGCGGCTTTATCTGCGCCCGCGGCAAAGAGGTCATTGGCCTTTTCCATCTTGCCGGCCTTGATGGCCTCGACCACTTTGTCCATTTTCTGATCGGCGGTGATCGGCCCGGCCCATGGATAGAGTTTGGCGCTGCCCATAATCACCGGCAGCAAAATCGGGATCGCCAGCACCGCCATCACCGGCATCAGCTGCGTCAGCGCTTCGGCAATTCGCCGCACCACCACGCTCCACCCCGCCGCGGTCAGATGGTGCATAAGAACGAAGAAAATCGCGCCCAGCACAATGCTCAGGAAAAACGCATACGCCGCCAGATAAGCAAACAAAAAACCCTGAAACCCGCCCGCAGCGCCCAGCGCCGCCGCGCCGATCAACCCCAGCACGCCCAGATTGCGGCCGATCGTCACCAGCGGACGCGCTTCCTCGCCGAGCACCAGTCGCTCGTCTCCCGCCGATGTCACTGTTCCATGTCCTGCCACTTTGAACTCTCCAGCTTCCGCGCCTGATTACTTGGCCGTTTCCGACGCTTCGCTTTGCTTGATCACTTCCGGCGAGACCAGCTTGGTCGCAACAGACTGACTCAGCTGAAGCGCCCGCACATACGCGACGATCGCCCAGCGGTCCTGCACCGGTAGCTGCGGCCCGTAACCAGGCATGTTTCGGATGCCCACATTAATCGTGTTGTAAATATGACCCGCCGGGCGGCTCTTGGTCGGCTCAATCGTCAGGTTGGCCACCTGAACCCAGTTGCCATGTTCCTGAAGTTGCAAATCAATGCCGCGTTCATTCACCGTACCGTGGCCATAACCGTCATAGCCATGGCATACCGAGCAGTAGATATTGAACCGGTCCTGCCCTCGACTCAGCAGCTTTGCATCAACTGTCACACCGGACGGAAATCCATCGAAGAATTTCGCCGCGGGCTTGTTCGTCTTTGGATCTAGCGCCATCGAGTAGCCGCGATACATGTGGTCATCCGCTTCAAGACCGCCGCGGGCCACCGTTCCGACAATCTGCGGTCGATCCGCCCGGCCATCCGCAAACAACGCATTGCTCTGCTGCTCGCGAAACTTGGGCTGCACGCCCATGTCCTGCATCAGCGATACCCGCGGCTCCTTCGACAGCGTCGCACGTGCCCGCGCGAAATACGCCAGCGGAATCCACGATGCGAACACGGCAATGATGACGGCCGCGATGAAAATGAACGGCACCCGCCCCAAATCGACCCGCGGAGGCCGCGGCGCTTCGGTATATAGCGGAATGTTTCCCTGCGTCTCTTGCATGGTCCTTAATCCTCGACCCTTTCAACCACGATCGCCCCGGCCTGCTTCAGTAAGTCGCCGGTCCGCTGCTCGTCGAACTTCGCATCGCTTGCATCAACCACAATAAAGAACCGGTCATCGGTCACCCGCCGGAACCGCTCGCTCTTGAACAGCGGGTTATAGAGTGTCGGAAGCCTGTTCAATGCCAGCATTCCGAAAACTGCCGTGATCGACGCGATCAACACCGTACACTCGAAAATAACCGGAATATTGGCCGGCAAACTCCAGGCCGGCTTACCGCTGATCAGCACCGGGTAGTCATACGCGTTGGTGTACCACTGCAACCACATGCCGCCAAACAATCCAAACAGGCCGCCGCCCAGCACCAGCCAGGGAAGCACGGTCGGGCGAATGCCCATCACCGGATCGATCCCGTGAATCGGAAACGGGCTGTGAACATCCCAGCGCGTGAACCCGGCCTTGCGCACCGCACCAGCCGCATCTACCACGCTGTCAACAGTGTCGAACTCGGCCAACAGCCCGACCAGCTCAACCGTCTCCGGTTCGACCACGGTCGCTACCTGGTCCGCATCGTCTTCAATCAGCGTGCTCATACCAAAACCTCGCGACGCCTTTTGTGGTGCAGGCTTCCAAGCCTGCTTGTGGTGCAGGCTTCCGAGCCTGCATTTGCCTCTGTGCAGGCTTGGAAGCCCGCACCACAAGTTCGTCAACTACGCCTTCACCTCGTCCACCGCACGATCCGGCCAGAAATCGCCCTTCTTCGCGTCGCCATGCGCATCGCCGCCGTGATGGGGATGCGCCTGCGGCAACACCGTTTTCACTTCAGCAATGGCCACGACGGGCAGGAACCGGCAGAACAGCAAAAACAAGGTGAAGAACAGGCCAAAGCTTCCGCTCAGCATTCCAATATCAATCAGCGTCGGGCGATACCAGAACCAGCTCGACGGAAGGAAATCGCGCGTCAGCGATGTGGCGATAATCTCAAAACGCTCAAACCACATCCCCACGTTGGCCAGGATCGCGACGATCATCACGACCCACATATTGGTCCGCATCGTCTTGGACCACAGAACCTGCGGCGAGATGGCATTGCAGAAGGTCATGATGCCCCACGCCCAGCCGTACGGGCCGAACGCCCGGTTGTGGAACGCAAACCGCTCGTAGGGGTTCCCGCTGTACCAGGCGATGAAAAATTCGCTCATGTACGCGTAGGCCACGATCAGGCCGGTGCCCAGCATGATCTTGCACATGTTGTCGATATGCCGAAGCGTGATGATGTCCTTGAGCCCGAAGAACTCTCGGGCAGGCACCGCCAGCACCAGCACCATCGCGAACCCGCCGTAAATGGCCCCGGCCACGAAGTACGGCGGAAAGATCGTCGTATGCCAGCCAGGCACCTGCGAAGTGGCGAAGTCAAAGCTCACCACCGAGTGCACCGACAACACCAGCGGGGTCGCCAACGCCGCCAATATCAAATATGCCCGTTCGTAGCGGTGCCAGTGCCGGCATGAGCCATTCCAGCCCAGAGCGAAAAGCCCGTAGGCAAATTGCCGGATTTTTCCGTTCGCTCGATCGCGAAGCGTCGCAAGATCCGGGATCAATCCAACGTACCAGAACAGCAGCGATACCGTGAAATACGTGCCGACCGCGAACACGTCCCACAACAGCGGCGAGCGGAACTGCGGCCAAGCCTGCATCTGATTCGGAATCGGAAACAGCCAGTACGCCAACCACGGCCGCCCCACGTGTACGCCCGGGAACAACGCGGCGCAGATCACCGCGAAAATCGTCATAGCCTCGGCGAAGCGGTTGATGCCAGTTCGCCATTTCTGGCGGAACAGAAACAAGATGGCCGAAATCAGCGTGCCGGCATGACCGATACCGACCCAGAACACGAAGTTCACAATATCGAACGCCCACGCGACCGGCTGATTATTTCCCCAGACGCCAACGCCCGTGGTGAACAAATACAGCAGGCAAATTCCCAGAATGCCCAGGAATGACACCGAGATCATGAAGCAGATATTCCACGCCAGCGTTGCCGGTCGCTCGGCCAACCGCGACACCGCCTCGGTGATCGCCGCGAAGCTCCGCTTGTCCCCCACCACCAGCGGCGCCCGCTCACGCGGATCGTCCGTCGTGTTGTCGATGTCCATGTTTGCCGGAATGGCTGTCATGTCTTAGTCCGTCCGTCGCTGTTCGCCAGTCATCGCTGCTTGCTTCGGCAACCTCGTGACATGGGCTTCCAGCCCATGCTGGCAGCGTCCTATTACAAAAGCTTCCGGCAAGCAGTAACCAATTTGCTTAGAACGCACCCGACACGGGCTGGAAGCCCGTGTCACAAATGCGCTTCGGCTTAACCAACCGTCTCCTTCTTCTCACCCTCCGCAGGATTGCGGAGCTTGGCCAGATATTTTGTTCTTGGCCGCGTATCCAGCTCTTCATGCAGAACCGCATAAGAACGATTGTTCTTATGAAGCTTCGATACCTTCGATTCCTTATCGTTCAGGTTGCCGAAGACAATCGCCTGGGTCGGGCATGTCTGCTGGCAGGCGGTGAGGATATCTCCATCCTGCACGTCTTCCCCCTGCCCGCGCTTGGCGATCGTGGTGTTGTGAATCCGCTGCACGCAGTACGTGCATTTCTCCATCACGCCGCGCATGCGAACCGTGACTTCCGGATTGAACAGCATCTTCTGAACCGGATCGATCGACTCGTTCAACTGCGCATCGGGGATATTCGGATAGGGCTTGGCCCAGTTGCCCCGCGGGTCCTGACTGTGGTAGTCAAGGTAGTTGAACCGCCGGACCTTGTAAGGGCAGTTGTTCGAGCAGTAGCGGGTACCGATGCAGCGGTTGTACACCATGGTGTTCAACCCTTCCGTATCGTGCACCGTCGCACCCACCGGGCACACCTGCTCGCACGGCGCGTTCTCGCAGTGCTGGCACATCATCGGCTGATACACAACCTCAACGGTTGGATCTTCAACATCGCCCTTGAAGTAGCGATCGATGCGGAGCCACGCCATCTCGCGGTGATAATCCGACTGCACCTTGCCGACGATCGGAATGTTATTTTCCGCCTGACATGCAACCGCGCACGCATTGCATCCGATGCAACTGTTCATGTCGATCGCCATGCCCCACGCGTGCGTATTCGTGTAGCCGCCCTTGTCAGGCTCTTCGAACAACTGAAGGCCGACTTTTCGCGGGCCAGGATGGGCCGACTTTGGATCCGACTTGAACTCGGCAAAAGTGGTCTCATGAATGATCAAACCCCCTTCGTTCTTCTCGCCGATCCGCATTTCGCGGCCTTCAAATCCGATGGTATCGATGATGTGATGATCCTGCGTCATCACCAGCTTGTACGTGCCCGATGCCTTCGAAACCTTCGCGCCCGCAGCGACATCAAAGCCCTGCGTCGTGCGAACCTTGTTGACGTAGAAGCCCAGCTCATCGCCGATATGCCCGGAGGCAGTCCGCCCATATCCCAGCGGAAGCGTAATCACCCCGACCGGCTGCCCCGGCAGAACGTAAGCCGCGATTTCCAGCGACCCTCCCCCGACATCAATCTTGATCACATCGCCGGTCGCAACGCCCATCGCGTCGGCGTCTTTCTTGGCAAGCAGCGCGGGATTATCCCATACAACCTTGGTCAGCGTATCCGGCGTTTCCTGAAGCCAGCCGTTGTTCGCGTAGCGCCCGTCATATGCTTTGCTGTCCGGAATGAACCGCAAATAGAATCCCTGCGACGCATCCGCCGCGGGATATTGCCCCGCCTTCACGCTCACCTGGGCCGAGGGATACGTCCCGCCCTCCGCCACGCCCGCCTCAATGACCTTGCGGAACGCCAGATCGAAACCGTCTTTAGGCAGCGTGGTTCCCCACGTTCGCTGAATGATCTCGTGACCTTCCGTCACCGAATCGCCGCTCACAATGGCCAGCACTTCAATCGTCGATTTGCCTTCAAACAACGGCATAATCAACGGCTGAACCACCCCCGCCGACCCATCCCACGCCCGCGCATCGCCCCACGATTCAAGGTAGTGAGCACGAGGAAGATGCCAGTGACATAGTTTCGAGGTTTCGTCTTCGTAAAGCCCGAGGCGAATCGTCGTCGCCACCTGCTTGAGTAAGTTCGCAAAATCCAGATCGGCCGGGGCATCGTACGCGGGGTTGCCACCGATGATCAGCAGCGTATTGATCTTGCCGGCCTTCATATCGGCGGCCAGATCTCCAATCGCCTTCACATGCGACGGACGATCACCCGCCGGATCTTCATGAAGCGTAACAGTCTTGCCAATCCCGCCGATTTTTTCGTTGATCGCATGAACAAGCGCATGCCCCGCCGGAGAGAGTGCCCCGCCTCCCGCCACAACGCCGTTCTCTTTCAGATCCGCAGCAGCATTTGCGACGAACTTAGCTTCAGTATCCGAAAGCTTTTCATCACCAGCTACGCCCGCAACCCCCACCTTCGCGGCAATCGCCCGGGCGATCGCATAAAGCCGGCTCGGATCGACCGGCAAGCGAACGTCCGCGACAGTGCCAGTGATGCTGAATGAAGTCTCCGCGATGAACACGCGGCTCATCTCGCCGGCATCCGCACTGCGACGCCGATCCGACCAATCCGCCGCATAGCGAATATGGGCCGGGTGGTTTCCCAGAACATCGGCATCGAGCAGAACAACCCGGGACGCCTTATCCAAGTGCAGGTAACTGCGAACCGCCTTGCCAAATGCGAGCTTTGAACCTTCAAGTGCGGCTTCCTGCCCGACCGGTTCGTACTCAACCCATTTGGCCTTGGGATACGCGTCCAAAAACCGCTTTCTCATGTCCGCCACGCTCGGGCCATCAGCCGCTTCGCTCAGAATCGCGAACCCTTCGCCATTACCCTTCATCGCGCCAAATTGCTTGCTGGCGAACGTGGTAAACGCCGCCCAAGTCGTCGCCTTATCGGCGAGCTTGACCTCCCGGCTGCGGGCCGGGTCATACATGTCCAGCAGACTGGCCTGCGAAAACGAATCCGCCGCCCCGATTTTATCTTTGATTGTCCACGACAACGGGTGCGATGGATTGCCTTCAATTTTGATCGGACGTCCATCGTACGATGTCACCAGCAGCGGCATCGCAACGCCGCCCACTTCCATCGCCGTGGCATATTGCTCAGGGGCGCCCGGCAGCCGCCCGCGCGGATTGGTCGAATACGGCGCGAGCTTTTCCTCGGGCCAGCGACGACATCCGCTCAGTGTCAGCCCGGCCAGCGCCATCGAAGCGCCCGCCAGCTTGAGGAACGTCCGGCGCGAACCGGGGCTCAGCATGTCGTCCACGTCGTAGCCGGGGAACTCCTTGCCGATCATCTCCCGCATTTCGGGAGTGTCCGACAGGTGCGCAAGGCTCCGCCAGTACTCAACGCCTTTGACGGATGCGGGGGGTTTGGCATTCATCGGTGACACGTGTAGCAACTCGTCATGTAAGCAGTGTCATGGATCTGGTATTCGCTCTTAAGCTTCTGGCCCAAAGCCGCGGCTTCATCCGCGTTCTCAGGATGCTTCCAGTCCATGTCGGTAATCTTCACGTCCTTGGGGCGCAGATGCGATTCGGGGGCGCGGTGGCAATCAAGGCACCACCCCATGCTCAGCGGCGCCGCCTGAAAAACCACATCCATCCGGTCGATCCGGCTATGGCATTCCACGCATCCAACGCCGTGATTCACGTGCGCGCTGTGATTGAAATAAACGTAATTCGCCAGATTGTGAATCTTAACCCACTCAACCGGCTTGCCAGTCGTCCAACTATCCCGCACCGGCTGAAGCAATGGGCTCTTGTCCCAGATTTTGGTGTGGCAGTTCATGCAGGTCTGCGTCGCGGGCAGCGAAGCAAACGCGGTCTTCTCGACCGTATTATGGCAATACCGGCAATCGATCCCCAGCTTGCCGGCATGCAGCGCGTGGCTGTACCGGACGGGTTGATCCGGGGCATATCCAACGGCCATCGTCTTGGGCGATGCGCCAAACGCGAAGATCGTCGTCGCGTAAAGCAATCCGCCAATGGTGGCAACGGCGCCGACGGGTGCGATGAGGTTGATCCAACGAGGGAACAGGAACCTCCCCGGGGCCCTCGCCTTCGTAGCGGTAGTTTCGCTTTCCGACATAGGTTGAAACGAAAGTTCGTTTTACGTGAATCCACCGGGCTCGCGCCCATCCCTCCCGCGGTCCTCGGGAGGGTCGAGTAATCATGTATGCGTTTTGCAATAGGTCAATTCCCGACCTGTGTGGCAAATGGTCGCATACAGTGGTGCTCGGTGAGGTTCATATACCTGAATGCAAAGTCTTTACAATGGCGCGGTGATGGAATCGATGCTGCTTCGTCTGGACAGTTCGCATCCCAACCCCGGCCAGTGGCCATTCGCCCCCAGCGCCCCGCGCCTGCTCCTCCGCTGCGATGGGCACAGCCGGATCACGTCACTTCACAACGCCAATGATCTGGTTCAAACCTGGGATGATCCCTGCGAAGCATTGGATTGGATGGAGCAGCATGCAACCAATCTTCCCGCCACATCACACGCACGGTGGATCGGATATCTCAGCTACGATCTGGGCCGATTATTCGAAAATCTTCCCGCCACTGCCGCCGACGATCTCAATTCGCCCCTGTTCGAATTTGGATTTTGCGATCGTCCTCATGAAATGCAACGGATTTCTCCCTCCACCGGTACTCCGGGGGAGGGTA
>DAIRGS010000346.1:0-7510 GCA_036794395.1 Tepidisphaeraceae bacterium
GGGCCGGGGTGAGGGCGAATGCCGCGCGACTCAATCAGACCAAAGTATGAAACCCCAAACAAGTACATCCACCCCCATTCATTTCACCCTCCCATTCATCCTCTTCTTCACCGCCCTGCCAGCCCAGGCCAACCAACCCATCTCCCCCGCCGCCAACGCCTCCATCGATCGCGCCCTCGCCTACTTAAAACAAACCCAGCAAGCCGATGGCGACTGGCCCCACGGCTCCACCGCCGGAACCACCGCCGTCCCCAGCCTCGCCGTCATGGCCTTCCTCTCCCGCGGCCACACGCCCGGCCAGGGCCCCTACGGCCAAACCCTCAACGCCGCCATCGATCTCGTCCTCCGCGCCCAGCAACTCGAAGGCCCCAAACGCGGCCTCCTCGCCCACGACGACAGCAACGTCGTCATGTACGAGCACGGCATCGCCACCGTCATGCTCACCGAAGCCTACGGCATGGTCGACGACGCCCGCCGGTCAAAGATCGATCGCGCCCTGTCCCTCGCCCTCCAACTCATCATCGACGCGCAGTCCGCGGAAAAGACCAACCCCAAAGATCGCGGCGGCTGGCGCTACGCTCTCAACAGCCCCGACTCCGATATCTCCGTCACCGGCTGGCAGCTCATGGCACTCCGCGGCGCAGCCAACTGCGGAGCCGCCATCCCCCCCGATGTCCTCGAAAAAGGCGCCCAATACGTCGCCCGCTGCGCTTCCGAAAAAGGCGGCTTCGCCTACCAGTCCGACGCCGGCGAACCCAACGTCGCCCGCACCGGCACCGGCCTGCTCTCCACCCTCCTCATCACCGGCAATTCCGCTTCACCCCAAATCCAAAAAGCCGCCGATTACCTCAAAGCCAATCCCCCCGACCGCTCCACCCCCTTCTACTACTACGCCATCTACTACGACTCACAGGCCCTCAACCAGCTCGGCGGCACCTATTGGCATACCGTCTACCCCAAACTCGTCCAGAACCTCCTCCCCCTCCAACAACCCGACGGTTCCTTCGCACCCGCCGCCGACGGCCAGGAATCCGAAGCCGGCCCCGCCTACCGCACCTCCATGGCCACCCTCGCCCTAACCGTCCCCCTCCGCTACCTCCCCCTCTACCAATCCGAGAAGCACTAACACCCGACCAGATTTGTCATCCTTGAGCGAAGCGAAGGATCTGCTGTGGGAGAACCGTTGGACTGTCAGATCCTTCGCTTCGCTCCAGGATGACAAAAGCCCTCCGCCCCTTCCTCGCCCTTCGTGCCTTCGTATCCGTGCCTCCCTCCGACTTCGTGCTAAAACATTTCCCCCGCGATACAGTACCTAAACAAGACTATCCACATTCAAATCACTCAGGCGGAAAGGAAAGCTCATGCCCAAGCGACGCAACGTATCCCGGCGGCGTTTCATCAAAACGTCGGCCACGGCCGGCGCAGCCACAATCGCGTTCCCCTACATCGTCCCCAACCACGTGCTCGGCCAACAGGGCCGCACCGGCGCTAACGATCAAATCGTCATCGCCAACATCGGCGTCGGAGGTCGCGGCAGCGATCACGTCCGCACCTTCCACCGCATGGGCGGCGTCAAAATCGGCGCGCTCTGCGATGTCGATGCCAACAACGTCGCCAAGAACTTCAAAGTGGTCGGCGGAAATCCCTTCACCCACAAAGACTATCGAAAGATCCTCGAGCGCAAGGACATCGACGCCGTCGTCATCGCCACACCCGATCACTGGCACGCCATCATGATGATTGATGCCTGCCAGGCCGGCAAAGACGTCTACACCGAAAAGCCCACCTGCCGCACCATCCAGGAAGGCTTCGCGATGGTCAACGCCGCCGAGCACAACAAGCGCGTCGTCCAGGTCGGCTCCCAGGGCCGCTCCGAACCCACCGTCAAGCAACTGGCCGAATACGTCCGCAATGGCCAGGTCGGCAAAGTTCACGAAGTCGAAGTCTGGCACCCCGAGAATCTTCGCGGCGGCATGACCGAAAACAGCGACCCGCCGGCCAGTCTCGATTGGGAACAATGGCTTGGCCCTGCTCGCTGGCGCCCCTATAACAAAAGCATCCATCCCTTCAGCTTCCGCTGGGTTCTCGACATCGGCGGAGGCTTCATCCGCGATCGCGGTAACCACGCCCTCTCCTGCGTCTTCTACGCCATGGATGCCGACAAAACCCAGCCCGTCAGCGTCGAAGCCACCGGCGAACACGATAAACGCGGTATATATGATGCCCCATACAAAATGGAAGTGAAGTGGGAATTCAAAAACCCCGACTACATCGTCACCTGGTCCCAGCCCGGCCGCCAACGACCTCTGCCCGGCATCATGGATCGCCGCACCGGCGCTGAAAAAATCTGCGACTGGGGCGCCGAGTTCAAGGGCGACAAAGGCTCCGTCATCCTATATCACGGCGACGGCGCTGACGTCGAAAAGAAAGCCAAGGACTACAAACCCCCCGCGGGCGGCGTCATCCTCCCCAAGAGCCCCGGGCACCAGGAGAACTGGGTCCAGTGCATCAAGACCCGCGAGTTCCCCATCATGCCCATCCGCTCGGGCGTCGCCGTCATCACCCTCCCCGTCATCGCCAACATCTCCTACCTGGTGGGAAGAAAACTCCAGTTCGACCCGGCCACCCGCACCTTCATCGGCGACGACGAAGCCAATCGCCTCCTCGCCGACCCCTACCGCGCCCCATGGCACGTGTGACAATTGATAATTGACAATGGACAATTGACAACGAAACCAAACAAGACCTCCGCCCAACGGACCACTGACAACTGACAAAGGACCATCCAATGCCAGACCTCAAAGAAACGCTTGAACAACTCAAATCCGAAGACATGAAAAACCGCAACGCCGCCATGGAGGCGGCCGGACCGCTCGGCCCCACCGCCGTCCCACCGCTCGCCGAAATGATGAAGCAGGACGTGCGCACCTTCGGCCGCGATGCAAAACTCGCCCTGCAAAACATCGTGAACTACTCCGGCCGGCCCGGAGCCGAGACCGAAGCCAAAGCCGTCACGGCCGAACTGCTCAAAGTCGCGTCCAGCGCCGATCACCCCCGCTTCATCCGCGGCGACGCCCTCTGCTGGGTCGGATACATCGGCGGCCCCGATGCCATCCCAACCCTCGTCAAACTTCTCGATGACCGTGTCATCCGCGAAGACGCCCGCACCGCACTCGAACGCATCCCCGGCGATCAATCCCTCGCCGCCCTCAAAAAATACGAAGCCTCCGGCGCAACCGACTTCCGCAAAAACATCCAGCAATCCATCCGCAACCGCGGCCTCACCAGCCAAACCGTAGGCCTCGGCGAAGGCAGCAAAACAATGTCGTAACTGCCTGCAACTACTTCACCCAACAATCCGGGGCAAGGTCTCGAAGCGCGACACAATTGGGCCTAATACCTTGCCCCTGCTCCGAATCGCCCGTGATGGTTGGCCGGTCCGCAGCATCAGCCGGCGGATCGGGTATCACCGTCGTTTCCCGCAACGACGGAAGCTCGACCGCCGAAATGCCGCCCCCGTGCGCCCGCTCGAAAACGACGAAACCCGATGCAGCCGGGACCAGCTTATCGCTTTCCGGCCCGGGAACGGTCCTCGCCTGCCCGGATTCCGCACCCATCGTTGTACTCGCCACCGGGATGATCGCTGCAATTCCCGCAAACAGCGTCAGCACGATCGCGAATCCGCCGGTAGAACGGTGGTAAGCCATTCAAATATCTTACCTGCCATGACAATGCTTCGCTCCAAGCCGAGCGCCCTGAGCACCACGACCCAGAGCGATTGCATGTTCCTCGCCCCGCTACTCATTTCAGTGCGAGGCTGGGCTGATGAAAACCTCAGGACCATTTCATCCGGAATTTGTTGCGCGCAAAGTGATACCTATCCTTCGACAAAGTCACGAGTTGTGCGCCAGCTCGCATCAACAACACGTTTTTGACGCGCACCCCCGAATTTCGCTTAAAAATCGGGGGGGTTCATCAGCCCAGTGCGAGGCTCCTGCCGAGCCAATCTAAACTGACACCATGCACCCCCATTCATCCGCTGGTCCCCCCCATCTCCTTGTCTCCTTGTCTCCTTGTCTCCTTGTCTCCTTGTCTCCCCCTCACTCCCTCTCCCCCTCACTCCCTCTCCCCCTCACCCCCTCGCATTTACACTCCCCTCCGTGCCTTCGTCCCTTCCCCCCCAAATATCCCTTTAGGAATCATCCCATGCACCCCCTTGGTCCCATCCACCAACTGCGTAATCTCAAAATCCACCGCCACGCTCGCCAGCATGTACGCCTCGGCCTTGTCCATTCCTTTTGTCGTCACCAGAAAATCGATGGCTTCCCTTACGGCGATCTTCGTCGCCTCGTTCAGATCCTTATCGATTCCCATCACGATCCAATGCGTCGGCGTCTCCGCTCGCGGCCACTTCAGCTTCATGTCCTTCCGCACAATAAACCGCAGCCGTCCCGTCAGCGATGTCTCCAGCGCCGTGATGTCCACCTCCCCATTCCCCTGCCCGGCATGCCCATCCCCCACCTCAAACAACGCCCCCTTCGCATGCACCGGAATGAATAAAGTCGTCCCCGCCACCAGCTCCTTGTTATCCAGATTTCCCGCATGCATGCCCGGCGGCGCGCTGCTGATCCGGCCCGCAGCCTCCTCCGGCGCAACCCCCATGCTCCCAAAGAACGGCCGCAACGGAATCTCCACTCCTTCCGAAAAATGGGCCACCATCTTTTCACGATCCAACTGAATCAGCTTCGACTTCTGAAAGGTAAAATCCTCCGGCAAAAACCCAAACCGCGGCGAAAACCCGTTGTACGCATACGGCAGCGCCAACCCGATCTTCTCAATCCTCACCTCCAGCACATCCCCCGCCTCCGCCCCTTCCACATAAATCGGCCCCGTCAAAATGTGCCCGCCCGGCCCCTTCTCCTTCACCTTCTCATACACATCCCGCAACGCCTGCTCCACTTGCTCCGCCGCCACCCCCATCCGCCTCAACCCAGCCGGGCTGTTCGTCAGCAGCGTCTCGACCTCCACCACATCCCCCGACCCAATCCGCAACACCGGCTTCGCCTTCGCATCGTAATACCCCCACACGACCGTCGCGGGCGAAACCTTTAGCTGATAAGTTTTCCCGTCCCCCTCATTCCTCGCACCCTTCTCCTGCCCCCACGCCGAATCGGCGCCCACCAACAACAACATGCACATTACCGCGTATCGCATTGGCAATTCTCCACGCGCAGCCGTCCGATCCCTATGTCAAGATGTTAACCCGCGTTCGCTGGCGTGGGCATCAGAGGCACCCACCTCAGAATCCCAAGAGCAGCTTAAACACCTTCGACCGATTCGCTTCGGTGCTCCACCGCGCCTGCAGGATCACCGGGATGCGGTCATACGCCCGTGGTATCAACGCCGTAGGTCTAGCCGCCAAAGCCAACGAGAGCGTTTGGAGCATCGAACCATATTCAGGGTCGGTGTAGACAAACGAACGCTGATTAAGATTGGAGGTGGGTTGAGGGAGATCAATTGTTACGCCAGACGGAACGGCTGCACCGACCGAGGTCAAGACATGCGCAGTATGCTTTTTCACAGCGCATAAACCAATGGACGAAACTAGCGGTAAAATAAGATCCTGCGAGCTGAAGTGCGCCATCCGGTATGTGCCCGTGATAAACGACTGCCCCGCCATGCTTACGACGTCGCCGCTTGTGATGTAGTGCGTGACGCCGTCGCTCAATTGCGGTTGGAATAGCCGTGCGTACGAACCACGGATACCCGGCGAATTAAAAGTGATCACTTTTCCAATATGACCTCCCATCCGCGTGTACCTCGACGCTATCCATTGAGTTAGAGCTCCGCCAAGGCTGTGTCCGAGTATATCGACCGTTTGCCCGGCGGAATCGTCCGTAACCGAATCCATCCATTTCTTGACCACTGGCCAGTTATCCCCGAATTGCCGGGCGCCTACACCGGCTGCGTTCAGGTCGTCAAGAAAATCGGGCCGATTCTCGCTACCGCGTATCGCCAAAACCGGTGCTTCGTTCGACGACGTCAATCCCAGCGCGTAAAACCCATCCGACCGATTTTCAAACACTTGGCCCACAATAAAACCCGGCCCCACGTCGATTGGCTGCCCCTTCGAAAAACTTAGGTAGGCAGTATTTTTTGCCAGGTTCTCCGCATCGACGTCACTGATGTGCGCCGTGCCCAGTTCGATCGTCCCACTTACCGTCGCATGCATGGTCGGAAACGTTGGCTCCGTTTGAGGTGGGACCGGTGAAATGCTCACAAATTGGCCGTCGATCATCTCCTGTTGCACGTCGCTAAACTCAAAGGAAATCACCTTGTTGCCATCAGTTCTCGTGCTGACCGTGGCCGAACCGTCCTCGGGAAGAGGCTGAAAGTACACGCTTGAGACTTGAGCCGACGGATTGTTATACGCGTATAAGTTCCAGTTTGGCTGGCCATCCAGTTCCTGAGCCAGCGGATACGTGCCGTCTGTCGTGAGGGCTGCGTCCGGCAGAGTGATCTGAATCTCCGGCCCACTGTAGTTGTAAGCGCCAATTTCCACATACCCGGCGGGAGGCGGAAGGTGGCCCGCCTGATCGCCATTTCTCGTTATCTGTACGTTGAAAGTGTTGAACGATCCCAGCACGTACGCTGGAAGAGGCACCGTCGCGGGATCTACTGTCGCCGATACGTTCCAACTGGCCGACGAAAGGAGCACACGACGCTCGAGCGGTTCGAAAATGAATCGATTCCCGCGCCCCGTAAAGTCATTTGGGCTTCCGAACCTGACTTTCGTGCGACCGAATATGAGAGTGAGAGGCCACATTGGAGCGCCATCAGAGGCTACGCGATCAATTGTCCCCAGTTGCGATCAAACCGACTTCGAACGCCGCAGAAATCGAAAGTTTCGCGGCAATGTGAAGCGATATGTAACAGGCGCCGCGAAACCCTTTTTATCCATCATATCTCGGGCTGATGAAGCTGTCGACTCGAAACGCCGCCATCCTCCCACTCCACATCCCCCCGCCTGTCCAGAATATCCCTCACAAACCCGCGTCCACCTGCACCAAAACCCACCGCCCCAACCGGATTCACAACACGCGCCATTATCGGACGTGGTAAGCTCCGGCTGTCGTTCAACCCGGAGGCCCTCGATGTTTCGCCCCGTTCTCTCGGCTCTCGTCTTATCGCTGCTCCCAGCAATTTCATCCGCCGCGATTGTCTTCGAACCCGTTCAGTACCAATACCGCGACGCGATGCACGATCACCCCGCCTTCTACTACGGCGGCGCCAACCCCGCCGCCTTCGCAGCCGGCGTCATTCACCAGCAGCGCTACCCCATCGGCGCCAACCCCGTCCGCGATATCGGCTTCCACACCACCATCGTCGGCCCCCTCACCAACGACCTCCTCCATCACGGCGACTGGGGCAACTTCCCCATCACCTACACCGATCTCCTCCCGCCCGGCATGAACGCCTTCCCCCTCGGCCTCACCCCCGACGACGCCCG
>DAIRGS010000347.1:0-7500 GCA_036794395.1 Tepidisphaeraceae bacterium
GCTCGCGGGCAGTCGCCAATTCCGCTCGCTTCCCCCGGCGTACCGGTGGAGGGAATGAGAGGCGTACAGGGAGAGGGAATAAGCGCCGGTCGCCGAAACTGTTACGGCCGCTTGCCCTGATGGTGGTGGCTTTAACGGCGATGTTGGGCGCGGGCCCCGACAATTCCGGCAAAGCGGTTTCTCTTTTTGATGGCAAAACCCTGGCCGGTTGGCAGGGCGACGCCAAATTCTGGCGCGTTGAAGATGGGCAGATCGTGGCAGGCAAGGCCGAGGATAAGCAGCCGCACAACGATTTCCTGGCGACGGAGAAATCCTATTCGAATTTCGATCTGCACCTGAAGCTCAAGCTCGTCGGCACCGAAGGCTTCGTCAACTCCGGCATCCAGTTTCGCAGTCTGCGCGTCCCCAACAATTTCGAAATGAGCGGCTACCAGGCCGACGCCGGCGAAGGCTACTGGGGCGCGCTCTACGATGAGACCCGCCGCGATATGGTGCTTATGCCCCCCATGGACCCGGCCGCCCTCAAGAAAGTTTTCAAGCCGCAGGATTGGAATGACTACCGCGTTCGCGCGGATGGCCCCCATATCGAAACCTGGATCAACGGCGTGAAATGCGTCGATTACACCGAGAAACTCCCCAACATCGCCCAGGATGGCCACATCGGCCTGCAAATCCACGGCAGCGGGAAAACGGTCGTGTACTTTAAAGACATCACCATCGAAGAACTCCCCCCAACCGCAGACGCCCCCACCTGGGAAAAGCTCGGCGGATACAAGAAGTGGAAGAAATAACTCCGTAGGGGCGGACCCCCGTGTCCGCCCTGCCGCCCCGCTAGTAACGATCCCCACTTCTCGGCCCGATTCCACGACGGAAACCAGCAATGACGGTCAATCATCGAAGGTACGGATGGGCCTGTATCGCCAGCTGCGCGCTCGCCATTGGATGCTCAAACAACCATCCCGAAGAACGCTCCAACCGCAACTGGGCCGAGCAGGTCACGCAATTCGGCCCGAACGGCGGCGCGATCGTTCCCACCCAGCAAATCCTTACACCCGCAGGATCGCAGGTCGAGTTGCCCGGCCTGCGACCTCAAGCCATCGCGCTCAGTCCTGATGGCCAGCTTCTCATCACCTCGGGCCTTACCGCGGAGCTGGTCGTGCTCGATCCATCCATCGGTACGATCAAACAACGCGTGCCTCTCCCCCCGGACTCGATCAAAATCGATGGCTCAATGCAGTCAGCCCGCAACCTGCGTCCTGAACGCGGGGCGCAACTGAGCTACACCGGCCTAATTTTCGCCCCCGATGGCCGGCACATTTACCTCTCAAACGTCCAAGGCAGCGTTAAAGTCTTCGACGTTGCGGAAGATCACCAAGTCACGGCCCGCGGATCGATCTCCCTTCCTCCAACCGGCCTCAAATCGCGCCCGCGCGATATTCCTTCGGGCCTCGCCACCTCCGCCGATGGCCAGCGTCTTTATGTCTCGCTCAACGTGTCCAATCGCTTAGCCGAGATCGACGCCGCCACCGGCAAGACGCTCCGCACGTTTGATGTCGGCAACGCACCATTTCAGGTGGCGATCACCGGTGGTAAGGCATACATCAGCAACTGGGGTGGCCGTCGCCCCGATGGAAATGAGCCGACCGGACCGATCGGCAAGAATGGTAAAGTTCGCGTTGACCCTATTCGCTTCATCGCCAATGAAGGCTCGGTGAGCGTCGTCGATCTGGCCGAGGGAAAAACCCTCAAGGAAATCCAGGTTGGTCTGCATTCATCCGTGCTCACGACCACGTCCGACGGGAAATTCGTCGTCGTCGCCAACGCCAACAGCGACACGCTCAGCGTCATCGATACCGCGACTGATGCCGTCGTCGAAACGATCTCCACGCGTTACGAAACCTCTGACCCGTTCGGTTGCAGCCCCAATGCGCTCACCTTCGACACCACCGGCAAAACCCTTTACGTCTGCAACGGCACGCAAAACAGCATCGCGGTCATCGACTTCAATCCCGGTCATTCCAAACTCAAGGGCCTCATCCCAACCGCCTGGTATCCCGGCGCCATTGCGTGGGATGCGCCGCGAAATACGTTTGACGTAGCCAACATCAAAGGCGTCGGCTCTGGCAAGCGCCTCGCCCCGGGCGATCCGATAAAATTCAATTCACACCAGAACTTCGGAACCCTCTCGCTGATTCCGCTGCCCGAAAAAACCGCCCTCGAAAAAATGACGTCGCAAGTGCTGGAAAACTGCCGCCGTCGCGATGCCCTGGCCGCGCTTCGCCCACCTCGCCCGAACATCGCGCCTCGCCCCGTCCCGGAGCGCGTGGGCGAGCCCTCCGTCTTCAAACACGTCGTCTACATCATCAAAGAGAACCGTACTTACGACCAGGTCCTCGGCGACATGAAGCAAGGCAATGGCGACGAATCTCTCTGCGTCTTCGGCGAGAAGTTTTCGCCCAACCAGCACAAGATGAGTCGCGATTTTGTTCTGCTCGACAACACCTATTGCGTCGGCATCAACAGCGCCGAAGGGCATCAATGGACCGGGGCCGCTTTCTCAACCGATTACCTCGAACGCTCCTACGCCGGATTTCCGCGCAGCTACCCCGACGGCATGGAAGAGAAAGACGCCGACGCGCTTGCCTACGCCCCGACGGGTTTCATCTGGGATAACGTCCTGGCTCACGGCAAGACCCTCCGCGACTATGGCGAATTCACCATCAGCACCAGCGGCTGGGCCGACAAAAGCCGTCGCGGCTCGCCATGCTTTACCGACTACTACAACGATTTCGTCAACCCACAGGGCCTCATTCACATCGGCTCGCGCCCCACCATTCCCTCACTCGCCAATCACATGGCCACACAAACCGTCGGCTGGAACCTGGACATCCCCGATGTTCTTCGCGCCAAGCTATTCATCGACGAACTGCACGGCTTCGAAAAAGCCTGCGTCATGCCCGACCTCTCCATCATTTGCCTCCCCAACGATCACACCTCCGGCACCAAGGCCGGCTCCGCCACGCCGGGCGCGCAAATCGCCGACAACGACCTCGCCTTCGGTCAGATTGTCGAGGCCATCAGCCACAGCGCCTTCTGGAAAGACACGTGCATCCTCGCCATCGAAGACGATCCGCAAGCCGGGTGGGACCACGTCAGTGCCTTTCGCACCACCGCCTACGTCGTCAGCCCGTACACCAAACGCGGCGCGGTCATCCACACCAACTACAACCAGCCCAGCCTTCTGCGAACGATCGAGCTCATCCTCGGCCTGCCTCCCATGAACCAGCTTGACGCCATGTCAACTCCCATGTTCGACTGTTTCAGGGATACCCCCGATCTTCGTCCATTCGAGGCGGTGGCAGCGCGGGTACCACTCGATGAGGTGAATCCGCCACCGCAGGCGATTCGCGATCGCCAAACACGCCGCTTTGCCGAAATCTCGGCCAAGCTGCCGCTGGCCCAGGCAGACAAGTGCCCCGAAGACCTGCTTAATCGCGTCATCTGGAACGCCCAGAAAGGTTCCAGACTCGATTATCCCGCAAAGTATGCCGGGAAGGTTGATGACGATGATTGAGCAATAGCACACTACATGAACGGGAGGGCGAGGCTGGGCTGATGAAAACCGGTCCCTTTTCAAAGATCGCGTTAGCCCAGGTTTTGTTGCGCGATTTGACGCGCGCTTTCTTGCCCCCTCTCCCTCCGGGAGAGGGTTGGGGTGAGGGGGAATTCCAGGCGCCGTTCCTCTCACGAATCGCTGTTTTTCAATGCTTACGAGCGCAACAAAACGCCATTTGGCTCCGAGGCCAAAAACGACTCCTTTTCATCACCCCAGGGCGAGGCTCCCGCCGAGTTGTGGATCGTCGCAAGATGCGGCTCGGCCGGAGCCTCGCCCTCCCGGATTGCTCGCAATGCGATTGGGCTCTATTCCAATATCTCCGCCGGATGCCGATATGGCGCTCGAAACTCCCTTCGAAGCAGCGCATTGGCCTGGGCATCGCCCACGATCTGCCGCTTGGCAGGATCGTAAACCAGCGTCCTCCCATTCAATTGCGCCGACATATTCGCCAGGATGCATGATGCTGTTGAAATGTGGCCTTGCTCGATATCCGCAATCGGCCGGCCGCGATTTTCCACCGCCGCCAGCCAATCCTTCATATGGTGCCGCGTGGCGGGAGCAGCGTTCAATTCAATGTCCGGCTCGTTCACATCCTCCGGATACTGCTCCCTTTCAAACACGCAATCAAAGTGGATCGACTTCTGTCCCTTGTCCAGCGGAATGTAATCGGCGCGCATGGTGCTGGCCTTGAGCACGCCCTTCTCGCCGTAAAACATGGCGGACCATGGATAATCCGGATCAGCCGGGTTCCCCCAAGTGCGATGTTCCCACACCACGTTCAATTCCGGATACTCGAACAGCGCGGATTGCGTATCGCTGATATTCGATTTGCCCCCCTTCTGCACATAAATTCCCCCGCGCGAGCTGACGCGCTGCGGCCAATCCAGCTTTAACATCCAGCGCACGGTGTCGAACATATGTACGCACATGTCGCCCACGATTCCATTCCCGTATTCGGTAAACGTCCGCCACCAGCGCTTATGCGGAATCATGTCGTAATGCCGCATTGGCGCCGGGCCGGTCCAGTTTTCATAATCGAACCAATCGGGCGGTGTGCTGTCAGGCGGGTTGCCATTGGCCCGCATCGGGATGTAACAACAAATATCCACGTGCGCGATCTTTCCAAGCATCGCCGTGTCGATGATCTCTTTCTTCGCCTGGATCAGATGCGGCGTGCTTTTGCGCTGGGTCCCCACTTGCACGACGCGATTGTGCTTCCGCGCCGCCGCCACCATCGCCTCCCCCTCCAGAATGTCCCGGCTGATGGGCTTCTGCACGTACACATCCACCCCAGATGCCACCGCATCGATCATCATCAACGAATGCCAATGATCGGGCGACCCGATCAACACCAGGTCCAGATCCTTTTCCGCAAGCATCTTCCTGTAATCCCCAAACAGCCGCGGCTTCTTCTTTGACTTCTGCCGGGTCGAAATCAAATCCGCCGCCCCGGCCAGCATGTGCTGATCCGGATCGCACAAGCTCACCACCTCGACCGGAGACACCTGGATCAACCGGCACAAATCACTCTTCCCATACCATCCCGTCCCGATCAGCCCTGCCCGATACGTCTTCTGCTCCGCCCCATACGCGACATAACCGCCCATCATGGACGTGGCCACCCCCGCAACTCCAACCTTGAGAAAATCGCGGCGATTCATCGTCAATTCCTCCAAAAAGTTTTCGTCCGCCCAAAACCCCCGTGCCCCAAATCCTACCACGCGACCTCAAAACGCGACACGGACTTCCAGCGTGTGCGGGCGGCGCAACAACTCCCACCCCATTCCAACACATGGACGCCCATCGCGTATGTCCTATCATGTCCTCTATGTCCAGTGCACCGAGTAAAGCAGCAGGCGCGGCCGGTTCGCGCGCCAGGGTTCCGTTGTTCACCATGGAAGCATGGGCGCCGCTGAAAGTGGAGTTGTTCCGATCGCTGTGGATCGCAACCTCGATCGCACAGATCGGCACCTGGACCCGCGAAGCCGCGGGGCCAACGCTCATGGAGCATCTGACCAGCTCCTGGTCCAACACGCCCGCGATGGTTGGGAAAGTGCTGACATTCTCCAACTTGCCGATTTGCCTTTTCTCGGTCTTCGCCGGCGCCCTGGCCGACGTGCTCGATCGACGCCGCCTGCTGATCGTCACGCAGGTGTGGATGATTATCGTATCCGTCGTTCTGGGTGTGCTAACCTACACAGGGCACATCAATCCCAGCGGACTGCTGGCGATGACGTTTCTTTTGGGCTTGGGAACCGCGGCCTTCGGTCCCGCGCTTCAAGCGGTGCTGCCGGAACTCGTCCCCAAAGAGCATTTTGCCCTGGCCATCAATATGAACAGCATCGCGCTTAACGTGGCGCGCGCGCTCGGCCCGGCGTTGTTCATTGTGGTCGTCACGTTCATTCCGGGCGATCGCGGAGCGGGCGTGTCATTCCTTCTAACCGGAGCGTCATTCACCGCCGCGGCTTGGGTCCTGTTCCGATGGAAGCGAACGCCCCAACGCGCCGCGGTTCACGGCGAGGAAATGTGGAACGCCATCCGCGCCGGATTCCGATACACCATTCACTCCCCAGCCAACCGCGCCATCCTCGTGCGCGTCTTTACCTTTATCGTGCCGGCGGCCGTCATCTGGTCGCAGATTCCGATCATCGCCACCAGCCAGTTGCACGCCGGCCAGGCGCCGGGGCAGCACATGACCGCACAGGAGATGCAGAGAATCTCCGCCCTGCTGTTTGCCTTTGTAGGTACCGGCGCGATCTTTGGCGTCCTACTGATGCCTGGCCTTCACGGGAGATACAAAATCGATCCCGTCGTCAACCTCTGCACCGCCCTTTTCGCAATCGGACTTATCCTGCTGGCCTACGTTCATTCCCTCTGGATCGCGGCGGCGATCCTGATCTTTCTCGGCATCAACTGGGTCATCATCCCAACCAACTTCAACACCGCGACCCAGAAATCCGTTCCAATGTGGGTCAAGGGCCGGGCGATTTCGTTCTATCTCACCGTGTTGTTCGGCTCGTTCGCCATCGCCGGCGAATTGTGGGGTCGCGTTACCACGCACTTCTCGATCCACACCTCCCTCCTGGCCGGAGGCATCTCCATGATGGCGATGCTCGTCCTGGCCATCTGGTTCCCCCTCACCCTCAATGAAGGCAAAGACCTCGCACTTGCCCGCACCGGCCCCCCGCCGGAAGATCTGCTTGGACCCAAACCCGAAGCCGCCGGCCCTGTCCAGGTTGCGATCCGCTACGGCGTCCCCACCCATCGCGTCGAAGGGTTTAACGGCCTACTCAACGATCTCCGCCGCACCCGGTTGCGCAATGGCGCCAGCCAGTGGATTGTCGAACGAACCGATACCAGCGCCACCCAATGTGAGCTCGCTGAGCATATAATTTTCCGCTCCTGGCAGGAATACACCCGTTACCACAGCCGCACCACGAAATGGGATCAGATGCTCGAAGCGCTCGCGCGCGAGTATCACATTGGCACCGAGCCCCCGTCCGCATTTACCCCCGCCACCCGTCGCGCCGCGACAGCCGTCCCGAGTGGATCCAGCTCAACCCGATCTCAGGTCTCCGCGACATCCGCGAGAAGTGCAACGCCAATGATGCTCAGCTCTGAACAAACCCGCGACCGCGTGACTCGCGGCTTGGATCGAATCATCGACGAAATGTTCCTGGCCTACGACCGCATCTCCCAGCCCGGCATCCCCCGCCGCGGCCCGACCCCTCGAGATCGATAGATAAAAACGATTTAACACGAAGGCACGAAGCCACGAAGAATGCAAAGAAGAATTAACCACGGAGAACACTGAGTGAGCACAGAGAAAGAATGATCGTCGAGTAGAGAAGAGGCGCAGTCATGTTTAGACCAATGACTTCCAG
>DAIRGS010000348.1:0-7491 GCA_036794395.1 Tepidisphaeraceae bacterium
ATCATGAACCGCATGCTCGAATCCCCATCTCCCCCGCCTCCGTCCTCCCCCCGTCCCTTCGGCATCCGCACCAAATAACCCCTCTTCTCCCGTACTGTCTTTCTACTGCTCTCCTATGCAGTTGAACCTGAAAACCCGAGTCCCGTTTAACTTGGCTCCCCATCCGCCGTGGAAAGTTCCGCCTGCTTCAATACAAGTTGCGTGGCATCCTCCGAGAGATCGGGTGGATACCCATATTTCGCAAGTAGCCGCCGAACATGCCGCCGCAAATCCGCGCGCACCGATTCACGCCGCGTCCAATCCAATTTCGGCATCCGCTTGATCATCTCCGACAATTCGCGCGCCATAAGGCGCAACGTATCAGACTTCATCACTCTCTTTGCCGACCCATTCTCCGCAAGCGCATCGTAAAACGCGGCCTCCTCTTGCGTGAGTCCCAACTCCTGCCCGCGTTTCTGTGCCTCTCGCACCCAGCGAGCCAGATCAAGCAGCTTCGCAATCATTTCCGCCGTACTGATTTGTTTATTTGTGTACCGGAGCATTGCATCCTCCAATGCTTCGCGAAACTGCTTGCTTAGGACAAGGTTCTTTCGCTCGGTGATGCGAACTTGGTCATTCAGAAGTTTACGCAGTGTCTCCATAGCCAGGTTCTTCTGTTCCAAAGCGGATACACGTTGGAGAAACTCCTCCGAAAGGATGTCCAGTCGCACCGAATCGAGCCCCGCAGCCGCGAAAAGATCGATCACTTCCCCGGCATCTACCGCCCCACCGATCACCTGCCTCACAGCCGCATCCACGTCGCGCTGTCGGGCTCTCCCGCCCTCGCTCTCGTCCGAAAGCCTCTTCTGAATCATCGCCACAACGCGCTGAGCAAATGCCAGATGGGGCGCGATCTCGTCCGTTTCCGCGCGAGGCACCGCAAGGGCAAACGCGGCGGAAAGTTCCTTCACTATCGTGCGCAACCGCCGCCGCCCCGGATTCTCCCGCACCGATGCACCGCCAGAACTCGCCGCTTCGCCGTTTCCCCCGCCTTGTGCCAACACGTAATCGATAGCCCCAACATAAACATTCAGTACCTTTTGTGGTGGGGCATCAAGTGCCAACCGATAGTCAAACCCGTGAAAAAACGTTCGTAGCTTCTCATACGCCGACCTCATCGCCGGCACAGCTTCGTCCTGCACTTTCCGAACCGCATCATCATCGTGCCCACTCGCCTGCGCATATGTCGCAAGCGCGTCGGCGAGTTGGTCCGCCAGCCCAAGCATGTCAACGATCAACCCGCCCGGCTTCTCGCCATATACGCGGTTCACGCGCGCAATCGCTTGCATCAGATTGTGCCCCGCCAACGGTTTATCCAGGTACATCGTGTGGGCACAAGGCACATCGAAACCGGTCAGCCACATGTCTACGACAATGACAAGCCGAAAATCGTCTGCGGGATCTTTGAACCGTTCGGCCAAACGCTTCTGAGCCTGCGATGTTCTAGCGTGGTTCCGCAATAGCCCCGCATCGTCTGGTTGCCCCGTCATTACGACCTTCATCATCCCCTTCTCATCATCAGCATTATGCCACTGCGGTCGAAGCGTCCGAATCTCCTCATACAGTTTTGCCGCGATGTCTCGACTCATCGTCACGATCATCGCCTTACCCTCCATCGCCTGCCGCCGCCTCTCCCAATTCTCAACGATAAACGCCGCCACGCGCTTCAGCCGCTCTGTTGACCCCACAAGACCCTCGAGCGGCACACGGACGTTCTCAGGAGCATCGGTTCCATCACGGCTCGCCTTACTTACTTCCTCCAATTCATGCTGCGCCACTTTGGCCCCAGCGTCGTCCACCGTCAGCTTCACGATCCGCGATTCGTAAAACAATGGCTTAGTCGCCCCATCCTCCACTGCCTGCCGGACGTCATAGACGTCAACATAGCCCCCAAACATCCGCGGCGTGCTCTTGTCATCCCGATCGATCGGCGTACCGGTGAAGCCGATGAATGTCGCATTCGGGAGCGAATCCCGCATCCACTTCGCTCCGCCCTCGATAAACCCGTATTGGCTTCGGTGCGCCTCATCCGCCATCACCACCACGTTCGACCGATCTGAAATCTTCCCATGCTCCTCAGTAAACTTCTGAATGGTCGTGAAAACTATGCCACCGGCAGCACGGTCAAGTAGTTGTTTCAGCTGCGCGCGACTCCCTGCCTGCACCGGCACTTGCCGCAACAGCGCCATCCCCGCCGCAAACGTATCGAAGAGTTGGTTATCCAGATCGTTCCGATCCGTCACCATCACCACCGTCGGATTCGCCATGGCCGGCTCGCGCACCAGCGCCCCGGCCAGCATCAACATGGTCAAGCTTTTCCCCGACCCCTGAGTATGCCAAACTACACCACCCTTCCCCGCATCGACCGACGTATTTGCCCCCGCCGGCGGCTTCAGCGCCTTCAGGACGCTCACCCGTGCCTTCCGCACCGCCCGAAACTGATGATACCCGCCGATCTTTTTGGCAATATTCCCCCGTTCGTCCTCTTCAAAAGTCACGCACGAATGCAGGTAATCCAGAAGCAGCGAGGGTTCAAACAGCCCCCGAATCAGCGCCTCCAGCGTTGGTAGTCCACCCTCTGCCGGACGCCACGGCATAAATCGGTCTAGCCCCGATGTCACCGATCCCACACGTGTCAGCAATCCGTCCGATGTTACCAGCAAGACATTCGGAACAAACAAGTCGGGAACAACGCTCATGTACCGTTGCATCTGGTCAATCGCCACGCCCAGGTCGGCCTCCGTGTCCGCCGGGTCCTTCAGCTCGATCAATGCGATCGGAATTCCATTTAGAAACACGGTCAAGTCTGGCCGAACTCTTTTCCCCGACGGCCCGACAAACGTAAGCTGTCGAACCACCAACAGTTCGTTCTTTTCCGGCTCGTCAAAATCGATCAGCTTCGCCCGACCGCCGCGCATCTCGCCCAAGATCGCATCGCGATAGGTGACTTCCACGCCGCTCGTCAATTGCTCGTGGAACCAGCGGTTATTCTCGATGATCGTCGGATGAGGCGGCCGGCATAGCGTCCGTAAAACCTGTTCGGCATCATCGTGCGGAATCTGCGGATTTATCCGATGCAGCGCAGCCCCCAACCGACCCTCCAGCAGCACGCGGGTCAGGTCCGAGCGCTCCCCGGCGTCGTCGATGTCGCCGCCCGTTCGCAGGTCGAATTTCAGCGATTGAAACCACCCCAGTGCCGCGAGTTCGACTTCTTCCTCGGTCATGCTGCCACCTTCACGTCACCATCAACGGCAGGTGGCCGGCAATCGGCTGAAAATCTTCGTCGTGGCACGGGCTGAATCCCGAAGGCCAGCACGAGTTCATCCTGCACAGGAGCCGTTGCTGCAAAGGCGCGCCCGGGTTCACGCGCTCGACCCGCAACTCGACGAATGCCGGATCACACGATACGCACAATTCGCGATAACCTTCCCGGATGCGCTCCACCCGGCCGACAGGCGCCCATTGCGCCGCGGTCCCGTCCTGGGATTTGGAGGCGACGTATGGCGTACTGCTCATGAATCGTCTCTGTTCAGCAACTTCGACAAGGCGCCTGTTTAGAGTCGACGTCATTCGCGCTCAACCGCCAGACCCATCGGATCCCTGAGCAGAAACCCCCGCCCTTCCCTGGTCAGCGTGCCAAGAATTCGCAGCGTACGCCCCTGATCGTGGGCCTGTACCGCTTGGTGATACGCGCCATCGTCCAGTTCCACGGTGACCCGGACTTGGCGATCATCCACCAGGCCAATAACGGTCACTCGCCCAAGCGGGCCGCCCTCAGGGCGCTCCAGTTTGACGACAGGGCCGTGCAATTCGAAATCGGGCAACGGCGCGCGTTCACGCATCTGCCGTCCGGCTTCGCGGATGATGGGAATGCGATCCGAGGAAAAAATCACACGCTGGACCAACCCCGCGGGCACAGGTCGCGTGGGCGACCAGGAGAACGAGAATTCCAAATTGCGCTCAACCTCGCCCCCGCCCCAAAGCCCGGTGACGGCATCGCACAAATTCGAGTTCACCCCCAACGGGACCGCCTGGTCGAACGCCGCCATTTGCTGCGTCAGCGCCGCCTGATCGGCGGCGCCGTGGAGCGCGTCGAGCGATTGGGCGAGCGTTTGTGTGACCCGCCGTTCGTACGGCGCTTCGGTCCCGAACAGGGCCTGATTTGGAGCGTGCAGCAGGGGCGTTATCCGGCTGATGACGGTCACGACGTAGCTGCCGCGCTCGCTCTGGCCGATCCGTACGCGGCGAACGTAATCCATCGCCTGCGTCGGTTTGCGTTTCCCCCATACGGGGCGAATCTCTGTCGCCGCGCACGCCGCGGCCAACACGAGGTCGCGTGCCTTCTGGGCGATCTGCGCGTGTTCCTCAATGGGCAAGGTGCCATCGGTCAATTCCGGATCGGCGATCCGGATTCGCATCACATCCGAAGTCGTTGTCAGCAGGTCGTTATAGACCTCCAACTGGGAGCGACTTTCCGCCGCCGAAAGAACGGCCAGCAGGTCGCCCATCCGAAGCGCATAATCCCGAAGCTCCAGGTCCATCGGCAGCAACGCCTCGAATTCATCCTCGCCGATGGATTTGAGCCAAACTGATGCTCTGTCCGTCCGGCCATCCTTTTGGATCCATCCTTTGGATCGAAGATAGAGGGCCGCATCGACGGGCCGAATTGCCCGCACTGCTCGGGCGTCCTTAATATCGACTTTCATGGCAGTGCTCCCTGGCCGATCCGCTGCATGATGCCTTGCAGCGATTGTACACTAAAAACCTGCGCCCGGGGGATGCGGACCGTCTGGCCCGTCTGATTGTCGCTGGGTGGCATGCCGCGCAAGCTCAGCCAGTAACCGCAACGACGCAACGATAATTCCTGCTCGCTGTGGTCGAGATAATCGCTCAGATTATCCGGCACCAGCACCACAACCAGTATCCGCCTCACCTCGACCCGCTCGTCTTGAAGATCATCATAATTCTTTCGCTTCAGCCAAAAGCTAAAGTCGTCTTCAACCGGCGTCGGCATGGCGTGGCACTTTAACTGCATTTCCAGCCGCGGCGAGCGAATGGTGCCTCGCCCGCCTCGTTGTGCGAGCCCCAGATCAATGCTGTCATCGTCTACACTGGGCTGATACCACGCAAAACCCGCGACCGCCGCGACCGCCTTCACATAGGCATGGCTGAACTGCTCTTTTCGCTGATTCAAATTCATGCGGCTTCCCTCCACGCTTCCACGCCGGGCACGTCCCGCACCACGTCCACCGCCAACTCGTATTGAACGTGCGGAAGTCCCAACAGCCCACACAATTCGCACGCGACCTTCTCTGCCCAATCCTCCCCTGTCCCACGCTCCTCGGCCTTAAACAGCCAGCGCGTCCCGCCCTCGCGATACCAGAACTTCGGTAGTGATGCAGTTTGAACCGATTATAAATATTTTCTTCTGATTCTACTTGTGTATGCGTGAGCGGTCACGGATAATACCGCTCATGAATCAGCTATCCACTGCCGAACGTTGCCAGATCATCGGGGCGCTAGTCGAGGGCAACAGCATCAACTCAATAGTTCGCATGACGGGACGTTCCAACAACACGATCCTTAAGTTGCTCGCAGACATCGGCACGGCCTGCCAGAAGTATCACGATGAACACGTGCGGGGCTTAACTTGCAAGCGCATTCAATGCGATGAAATTTGGAATTATTGCTATTCAAAGGAAAAAAACGTTCCCGAAGATAAGCGGGGCCAGTTCGGCTACGGTGATACATGGACGTGGTGCGCCATTGATGCCGACACGAAGTTGATGGTTAGTTGGCTTGTGGGGCTTCGCGACCTGAGCTACGCCCGCCCGTTCATGCAAGACGTTGCCGACCGTCTCATCCACCGCGTACAGATAACCACGGATGGCCTGCGGTCGTATCTGGATGCGGTCTACAACGCTTTCGGCAATGACATCGACTACGCAATGCTCGTTAAGATTTACGGGCCGGATCGAAGCACCGCAACCCGCTACAGCCCGCCCCAACTTACGGCCATTAAGACCGACGTTCACTGCGGCAACCCCGACGAGCGGTATATAAGTACCAGCTTCGTTGAGCGGCAAAATCTGACCATGCGAATGCAGATGCGTCGGTTCACGCGATTGACAAACGGGTTCAGCAAAAAGGTTGAGAACATGAAGCATACGGTTGCCCTCCACTTCATGCACTACAACTTTTGTCGGATTCACAAGTCGATTCGAGTCACCCCGGCCATGGAAGCGAAGTTGACCGATCATGTGTGGGGCTTGGAAGAGCTTGTCGCACTTCTCTAACGGAAGATCCGTTACTCGGCTATGCGCGATTGCTAATCAGATTTCGCTATTCCTCGACCGCGGTTCCTTCGACGGCGCTGAGTATTGCCCGCACTCGTTCCGCTCGTTCGTGGTCTTCCTTCAACGGCAGCGTCGCCAGTCCCTCCACTAGCCTTAGCGCTTCCCGAATCGTCGGGTCGTCGCGAGCGTCTAGCCGCACTGGCCGTGTCGGCAACTTTACCATTCGCGGCTTTTTGCATGCCCGAGTTCCGATTATTTTTCTTAGATGGTCCATTGTGTGCCCCGGATTTAATTTTCTTCCCCTGAACCCGTGCCAGACTCGCAGCATCATAGAGAGCTGCAACAACAGCCGCCTTCTCCTTCGCTTCATCCAACACGCGGATCATGCTGCTGGTTCCATCAGAAAACTTCTCATAAAGAGTCCGAACGATGAGCCAATTTTCATGTGATTCGGCCGGAAATATTGGCAGTCCCAGCTTCTTTGCCTCGTCTCGTCCGATCACAAATTCATGCACCGGATAGTCATGCACCAAGCGATGAACGACCTTTTTCCCCGCATCTCCTTTCAACCGCAATGGGTCCGGTACGTTTCGCATCTCCAACATTGCCGTCGCGTAGCGCTCGGCCACCTTTAGTTGATAGAATACGCGACGCGCAACGTGCGGATCAATCTTATCCATGCAGGGACGCAAAAACTGGGCCGTGAACTTGTGCATGATTTCCAGGACTTCCGTACGCGGCAGATTTGTGGCCTCCCGAATCGCCGCCCCGCCCGTTAAGATCAACTGCAATGCAAATTCACTGAGGTAGCTAAACGATCCCGCAACATCCAACCCCGACAGCGGTTGCGTCTCGCGGTCAGGGTGAAGGATCTGGACATCCAACGGACCAAGTTCCGCAGCTGGGGCCATAAAAATTTCATCAGCTCCAAGACAAAGAAGCGTCGCGGCACTCTTTGCATAATCCGGCACAATGACGGTTAATTTCTGGCAGCGGTGCCGTAAATCCAACAGCAGCTTGTACGTGGCATGCGCGTCCCCTCCAGGGGAATCCAGCCAGATTTCAATTTCGGTTTTATCTTTTCGGCTTTTAATCACGCCATCTAACACTACAGCGCCACTTCACTCCAACTGACAGCACCGAAGTGCGGCGAGTG
>DAIRGS010000055.1:0-2634 GCA_036794395.1 Tepidisphaeraceae bacterium
GCAGCCTTGTGGGCTGCAACACAGATTGCGCAGATGCTCGCAGATAAGAAAAGACTTGAATTCATCTGCGTAAATCTGCGCCATCTGCGGTTAAATCTCTTCCATCCGGCATCTCTGTGATTTCCTCTGTGTTCTCTGTGTTCTCTGTGGTTAATCCTTTTTTGTCGCGCCCTCGTGGCAGATTACGCGCGCCACGTGAGATCGACTCTTTGCCCGTGTTTTGGATGCATTGGGTCTATGCAATGGAGTTCGAGGTTGATGCCGTCTTCGCGGAGGTAGGCGTCGACCCAGCCGGTGGGTTGGTCCTTTTGGAAGGGATAGGCGACGGCGGGCAGATTGACGCAGTGAATCCCGGATCGGCTGGTGATTTCCCATTTGTGCGTGTGGCCGAAGAACAACGCCTTAACATGCTTGCGTGGCGAGAGGACGTCGAGCAGGGCCTTGGTGTCGGTGAGGCCATCGGGCTTGGGGCGATCGTCGGGCTGGTGATGGACCATGACAATTGCAGGCTTTGTGATATGCGCGTCAAGGGCGGCGCCGAGCCAATCAACCTGCGCTTCGCCCAATACGCCGGGCGTGACGTTCGTTTTTTGGAGCGAGTCGAGGAGGAACACATTGGCGCGGGCCAATTCAATTATCGCGACCTGGCGGTCTTTGAGCGGTCCTTCGTGCGACTCGGCCTTGGGAATGGTTTTCCAGAGGTTGTCGCGATTGTCATGGTTGCCCATGGATAGGTGGATGGGCAGGCCCTGCTCGCGAAGGGGCTTAAGCAGCTCGACGAGCATTTCGTAGTCTTCGGGACGGCCCAGGAGGTGAGCGCAATCGCCATTGATGAAGGCGGCGAGGGGTTTTGGTTCTAACCGACCGACCTGCGCGATTGTCTCCTTGAGGTGATCGTACATCACCACCTGGCGATCGATTGCCGCGGGATCGGCATCGATGTGAACATCGGACAACAGCGCCAGGCGGTGCGGATCGGCCTCCGCGGCGGCAAGAAAAGCCGGTCGAAGGAGCAGCCCCGCCCCTGTCGCGAGGGAGGTTGCGAGGAACCGCCGCCGGCTGATCGGGGGTAGCGTGATTGGCATGGCAGCACATTGTCTGATGCAGCCACTGGATTTCAACGGGGCGGCGTACGAATGATATCAGTACTGGCGGGTCGGTTTTGAATCGGTCGCATTTACGTTCCCCGGCGAAGTACACGAATGCAGGTCCCCAACGAGCGAAAACGCCGGCAGATCACCGACGCGGCGGCGAAGATGTTCGCCACCCGACCGTTTCACAAGGTGAAACTCTCGGATATCGCGGCAGCGGCCGGGGTGGGGAAAGGGACGTTGTACGTTTATTTTTCGAGCAAGGAAGACCTTTATTTTGGACTGATCTACGACGCGTTTGCCCGAATGGTGGACGGGCTGAAGGACCAGATTACCGCCGAAAAGCAGCGGGCGGCGGATGATCTGGCGGCGATCATTTGCGGGCTGGTGGGATTCGCGTTTGAAAATCCGCATTATTTCGAACTGACGCGCGCGGTCGGTAAGGTGCGCGGGCAGTCGGAATCGGCCTGGAATCAGAAAAGGCAGGAGCTGTCGGACTTGATCGAACAGGCGCTACGTCGCGGCGTGCGCGGGCGCGAGTTTTGCGATCCGCACCCGGAGCTGACCGCGCCGCTGATTCCGGGATTTGTCAGATCGCTGATTATGTTTGGGCCACGCGGGCTGGACCAGAAAACGGTGGCGAGTCATATCATCCGCCTGCTCGAGCGGGGAATCATCGCGAGGAAAGCTTCATGAAATCGTTTCGGCACGTGCTGGTGGTGTGTTCGGTTGCAATGCTGGGCGCCGGCGGTTGCGTAAATCAGCGCAAGGAAGTGGAGATGTACCGCAAGGTGATCGACGGCGGTGAGAACAGCGCGGCCTCGAAGATCGAGTACACGCCGGGCCAGCCGCTGACGCTGGAACAATCGCTGCTGCTGGCCAATCGCGGATATGAACAGATCGACATTCAGGGTGAGGCGTACCTTCAGACACTGATCGAGCGCGATCGTGCGTATTCGACTTTCATGCCGACGATCAGCTTGTCGCCGGAATTGTCCTGGCAGAACAAAAAGTCGACGCGCGGGTCCGTTGTGACCACGGGAGGCGGTTCTACCGGCACCGGGGGCACGGGTACGGGAACCGGAACAGGCACTGGAACCGGTACAACTGCGATCGGTTCGAGCGGGCGGTACACGACGTTTGATGCGCCGATCACGGCCAAGGCAAACCTGTTTAACGGGTTTCGGGATGTGGCTTCAATTCGAGCGGCCTATGCGAACATCGAGCAATACCGCAACCTGCTGCTCGATCTGCGGCTGACGGTCCTGCTGGAAACGGCGCAGACGTATTACCAGGTGCTGCTGGCCGAGCGGTCGGTGGTGGTTTTGACCAATTCAGCGAAATTTCAGGATGCGCGGGTGGCAGACATGCAGGGCCGACTGAGGGCCGGCATCGCGCAGCCACTCGATCTGGCGCAGGCCACTCCCAAGCAGGCAGCCGCGCTGGAGGGCAGCCGCGCCAACTCGCCGTACTTCCGTCTGCTCGCCCGCGACATCGACATCTTGACCGAGCGAACTGCCACCGACCGGGGCATCTTCTACAC
>DAIRGS010000055.1:2644-28739 GCA_036794395.1 Tepidisphaeraceae bacterium
CTCGATCTGGCGCAGACTGAAGCGCAAGCCGCGGCCACACGGGCGCAGCTTGTGACGGCGCAGAACAACGTGAACACGTCGCGGCTCACGCTGGCGTTGATGACCAATGCGGAAGTGGAGGATGCACCGCTGGTGGATCGGCTCTACGTTCCCGACGACCTTGCACCCAGCGAGCAGGCGGTATTGATTGCCAACGAGAATCGCCCGGATATTCGCGCCGATGAGGCGGCGGTGCGGGTGGCGCGGGAAAATGTGCAGGCGGCGATTGGGGAATATTATCCGTCCGTCTCGCTCAATCTCGATTACTACCTTCACCGTGACTCGTTCCCCACAACTGTCGAATGGACGAGTATCCTGTCGCTTAACCTGCCGATCTTCAGCGCGGGAACAATTCACGCCGATATTCGGGCGGCATGGTCGCGGTTGCGGGTGGCGCTGTATCAGGAATGGCTGCTGGTTCGAACAGTCCGGCGCGACGTGAAATCCGCCTGGGTAACCGTGGACGACAGCCGGCGGCGGATTGCCGAATTGTTGACCGAGGTGGCCGCGTCGCAGGAGGCGCTCCGGCAGTCGACCCAGCGATACACGGTGGGCCTGGCGACGAACCTGGATGTGCTGACGGCGCAAAACACGCTGCTGTCATCGCAGCTTGACCTGGCGACGGAGGAGTTCAATCGGAAGATTTATTATCTGGATCTGCTTCGGGCCACGGGACAGTTAAACCTGCCGAGCGACCCGAATTCGATGGCCGGCGGACCCACGAGCCGGCCGACCACCGAGCAGACCAAGCCGATCGTGCCGGGGTATGAGATTCCACCGATGCGACTGCCGGGCAGCGCATCGCAGCCCGCCACCCCAATTCCAGCGCCAACCACAGAACCGACAAGTTATCCGACGAGTGGGCCGAGCACGCAACCATGATCGGGACTTTGAATTTGGAACAGCGATCTGAATTCGCAAACTAATAACTCTTCGACCCAGTCGATTGCGCGCATGGTGCGTGCATCTGCCTGATCTTTGGGAGCAGCCCGGTGCGCATTAGGATCATCAGTATGCGCTGGCTAAAACTCTGGCGGGGTTGGCTCCCGCTCCTCATCCTTCTGATAGGTGCGGAGCTATCGACCTTCCCATACGTCTGGGCCAGGATGTTTTGGCTGGCGATACTGTTGTACCTCATCGTGTTTGTCACGATTCAGGGCTTCAAAGGCTGGGCGTCGCTCATACGGTCGCGGTGGGATCTCAGAGGGACGCCAGGCGAACTCATTTCATCACAATGTCGGGTGTGTGGACACGATCTGCGTGCGAGCAAAGATCGATGTCCAGAATGCGGAACCTCTATCCCCCTTGAACCCTTATCTATCACTCCGATGGCTGATCGTGTTGTCGAATGCGCGACTTTGATCGCCCGTGAAATGGGCGACGAGTGTGTCGGAACTCAGCATTTGCTTCTGGCACTCTACCGCGAGCCTGATGGGGTTGGGACCGTAGTTCTAAAAGGTATGGGGGTTGAAGAGGCCGATTTGAAGGAGCGTATAGTGGCGGCAATGAACGCCCCGCCTCCCACATCGACCGAGTGAGGTTTTGCGACATGGCATCCGACTCGGTCGGCGTCTATCATTCGCCGCATCGATGGATGTCAGCGCAGGTTCCGAACCAAACGCATCAATTCCTAAAGTATCACCCGGCCGGTGGCATTCGATCGTTCGTGCGCTTCGGCATCGCAACTACCGTTTGTTTTTCGCAGGGCAGATCGTCAGCCTGTGCGGAACGTTTTTAACGCAAGTGGCGATGGTGTGGCTCGTCTACTCGAAGACGGGCAGCGGACGGATTCTTGGGCTAACGGCGTTCGCGGGACAGATCCCTTCGTTTTTGCTTGGGCCGTTTGCGGGGGTGTGGGTGGATCGGCTCAATAAGCAGAAGCTGATTGTGACCACGCAGATTCTGGCCATGTGCCAATCGTTTGCGCTGGCGGCGCTGGTTTATTTCGCGTCGAGCAATCAGGTAGTGGTGCCGGGATTGATCATGCTGGCGTTTGCGCAGGGGCTGATCAACGCGTTTGATATGCCGGGGCGGCAGGCATTTCTGGTGGAGATGGTCGAGAGCCGGGAGGATCTGGCCAATGCCATCGCGTTGAATTCGACCATGGTGCATGGAGCACGGCTCGTGGGGCCGGCGCTGGCGGGGTTCCTGATTGATTTTTTTGGCCCGACGTGGTGCTTTTCGCTGGATGGGATCAGTTACATCGCGGTGATCATTGCGCTGCTGGCGATGAAGTTGCGGCCACGGGTGCTTAAGCCGCGGGGAGCGAGCGTTTGGGCGGAACTGCGAGAGGGCATTGCGTACGTTTGGAACTTCGCACCGATCCGGGCGATGCTGCTGCTCATGGCGTTGTTGAGTTTGACGGGGATGCCGGCCCTTTCGACGCTGATGCCGATATTCGCAAACGCGTTGCGCGGGCGATTCAGCGGGGCGTTGACGCTCGGATTTCTGATGGCCGCGGCGGCATCGGGGGCATTGTCGGGGGCGATTTATCTCGCGTCGCGAAGATCGGTGCTGGGGCTGGGGAAATTGATTCCGATTGTCGCAGGCTTATTTGGGACGATGCTGATCCTGATGTCGTTCTCGCATCATCTGATCCTGACGCTTTTGATCGTGCCGGTGGCGGGCTTTGCGATGCTGATCACTTTTGCGTCGGCCAATACGTTGCTTCAGACGTTGACCGACGATGAAAAACGCGGGCGGGTGATGAGCCTCTTCACAATGGCATTTGTGGGAATGACGCCATGGGGAAACCTGCTGGCGGGCACTTCGGCCGATGCGCTGATGAGCAACAATCCCGCGGGCGCGTGGGCTCACTTTGATGGAGCGGCGCGCACTCTGGAGATCGCGGGATGCGTTTGCATCGTCGGGGCAATTGCCTTCGCGCTGAAGCTCCCTGCGATTCGACGGGCAGCCCATCCAATTTACGTTCAGAGGGGAATTCTTCCGCGGGAAGTGGCGACGGGATTGCAGGATGCGACTGAGGTGGTCAGCGGGCACGAGCAGCAATAGCGTATCGTCACCCGATTCGCGAAGCCGCAAGCGAAAAAAACGCTCTGCCATTCCCGCTTGCGGCTTCGCGAATCAAATACCTCTCCGCTACCATTCCCGCATGCCGCGCCCACTGGTTATCGCGTACCACCTGGTCTGGACCGTCTACGGTTCATGGCTTCCAAATGATCCGCGAGGAAGCATGTCGACGGAGGTCCGCAACAGCCTCCTGGACGACTTGGGTACCCTTCATCACGGTCGCAAACGCGTTCAACCAGCCTCGCGGGAAATCCGAAATTTCTACGAATCGGCCAACCCGCGCCTGGCGTTTCCGTCCCGTCCTTTTTCGCCGGCGGAGATCGACGAAGTTGCAGGCGCTTTTTCGAAAGTGATCGAGTCATGCCGATACACGTGTTATGCCTGCGCACTCATGCCCGACCACGTCCACGTTTTGATTCGAAAGCACCGCGACCTCGCCGAAGCCATGATCCAGGATCTTCAACGCGAGAGTCATATTGCACTGCGGAGCGCGGGGTTTTTTGATTTGGACCATCCGGTATGGGGTGGATGTGGGTGGAAAGTGTTTCTGGACAGTCCGCAAGACATCCGAAGAATAATCCAGTACATCAATTCAAATCCCGGCAAGGCGGGACGACCCGCGCAGAACTGGAGTTTCGTCAGGGAATATGATGGGTGGCCGTTGCATCGCGGGCACAGTTTGGATTCTCCGTATGCCAGAAGGTTGCAACGGGAATAGTTTTCAATTCGCGAAGCCGACAAGTGGCTAAGGAAAATGTGAGTGGCAGACGCCAAGAAGCTGGAAGAAAGTTTGAAGACCATCGAGTCCATCGGGACGCTGGTGAAGAATCGCGCTTATCGTCAGGTCTGGCGATTCGAGCATGAGGGGCGGGGGTACTTTCTCAAATTTTATCCGCGTGAGAGTCATGAGGACCCGCTGCATAAGCTGCGGGACCGATTTCGGCGGTGGAGCCGGGGAAGCCCGGCGATGCTGGAATTCCTGCGGCTGCAGAGCCTTCAGAAAGCGAACGTGCCCGCACCGCGGGCGGTGGCAGTGATGGTGGGGTTTCGCATCGGCCAGCGGCGCGGGGATGCGGTGGTGATCGAGGCGATTGAGCCGTCGGTGCAGCTGGATGTGTATCTTCGAGAATTCGAGCAACGGGGGCAAACTGCCCCGGACCACCGGGCGCTTTCCCAACAAGTCCGAGAGCTTGTGCATCAATTAGTGAAGGCCGGTCTGGGGCATCAGGATTTGCACCTGGGAAATCTGCTGCTGCATAAGGGGAAGGTTTATTTGCTCGACGGCTACTCAGTTCGGCGGGGCATGCGACCGCAGGATCTATATCGGCTGGCCCACAGCGCCGCACCGTTTGCGACGCTGACTGATCTGCTCAGAGGGTGGAATCTGCTGGCGGCGGGTGGACGAATTCCCGATCGCAACCCGATGAGCGCGACGCTGCGGAATGAATTCCTCAAACGGATCGGCAGCGATGACCGGTACTTCGGCCGGCTGCGCTTCGGGGAGTGGAGCGGGAATTTTTTCAAATCGACAAAGTTTCCGAAGACATGGTCGGTGGCCAGTGGCCTGACTGTTACTGCGGCAGATTGGGAAAAGGTGTGGCCGGAGCTGTGGGGGAAAATTGAGCGGGACGAGGTGCAGGTCCTGAAGCGCACCAAGAGCGGCGACGTTCTGGCATCGGAGATCACGCTGGGCGGCGTGGTTGTGCCGGTGGTGATTAAGCGGCCGCGTAAGCGGTATTGGTATCGGTATGTCTTCGATGCGTTTCGGGCTTCACGATCGTGGCGAGCCTGGGCCAAGGCATGGAACCTGATCACGCGAAATCTGGCGACCGCCTGGCCCATTTTGGTCATGGAAAAACGGCGCGCGGGATATGTAACGGACAGCATCAGCGTTTTTGAGCGGGTGATCGGACCCACGTTGCGGAAGGTGGATTTGGATGCCTTGTCCCCCCGCCACCGCGAGATGCTGTTCCGCCGGACTGGGAAGATTCTGCGGACGATCGATACGACGGGGATGTCTCACTTTGATGCCAAGGCGTCGAATTTTATCATTCGACATGATCCGGATCTGGGGCCCGCGCCGGTGTTGATTGATACCGATGCCGTGCGATTCCGCCATTGGCCGGGCCTGGGGCTGGAGCGGCTGCTCAGAAGCATGCAGGAGCACGAGCAATACACGCCGGACGACTCACTTGCGCTGTGCCTTGGATATACGCCCTATTCGTCGCCAAAGATCGAAGCTGAACCTGCCTCTGCGGTCGAAAAATAGAATTAATTTGCCAACGATCAAACATTTTCCGGCATTGTTTGACCGATTCCCACCCGCACCTTAGCATCGAAGCAGGACTAAGTAGTTATTGGGCAGTTCTCACCATCAGGGTTTGTGATCAATGCTGCGACTGGGCTCGCTGGTTTTTCGTAATGTCCTGCGCAACCGTCGTCGCAGCACGCTGACGCTGGCCAGCACCGCCATCTCGCTGGCGCTGCTGGCGTTGCTGACGGCGATTTATCAGGGCTTTTTTTATGGCGAGCCGGCATCGCCCTCTGAAACCATGCGGCTGATCTGCCGCCACCGGGTATCGCTTACAAACCCGCTTCCCGCCAGTTACTACACCCCGATCAAGAACGTGCCCGGCGTCACCAGCGTGTCGGCGTGGTCGTGGTTTGGAGGCGTCTACAAAGACCCCAAGAACTTTTTCGGCCGTTTCGCGGTTGATTCCGACGTCATCTTTGACATTCGCAAAGACTGGCAGATCGCCCCCGATCAACTTGCCGCGTTCAAGCACGGACGGACGGCCTGCGCGATTGGCGAAAAGCTGGCCCGCAAATACGACATCAAGCTTGGGGACCGCGTGACGATCGTTGGCGACATTTATCCGGTGACCACGGAACTGACAGTCGCGGGAATCTACGCTCACCCGCCCAACACCGAATGTATCGTATTTCACCGCGAGTACCTGTCCGAGTTACTTTCAAAAACTTCGAACCAGCGCGACACGGTGGGGACTTACATCATTCTGGCTGATTCTCCGGACAATGTGCCGCGCATTGCGCGAGCGATTGATACGATGTTCGACAATTCGCCTTATCCAACACGCACCGAATCGGAAAAGGAATTCGGCCGGTCCTTCCTCGCGTTTCTGGGGAACATCAAAATGTTCCTGGCGGCGATCTGCGGCGCGGTGACATTTACGATCCTGTTGGTATCGGCCAATACCGTCGCGATGAGCGTGCGGGAGAGAACGCGCGAGATGGCCATCCTCCGAACGCTCGGTTACACGCCCGGTGAAATCCTGCAGCTGGTCATGGGTGAAGCGATTTTGATCAGCATTGTTGGCGGCTTGGTTGGACTGGTCCTGGGGTCACTGCTGGCCAAAGGCCTGGAGTCGGTGGGCATCTTCGGGTTTCAAGGTTTGAAGTGGCAGGCGGCGGTGATTGTTCTGGTCATGGCGGCCGTGATCGGCTGCTGCTCAGCCTTCGTCCCCGCGATGGTCGCGTCGCGAAAGAACGTAGTCGACTCACTGCGGTTTACGGGGTGATTCAACGTGGCAGTTCCAATCAGTTACAACCTCCGCAATCTGCTCGAGCGCAAAGGCACGACGCTGATGACCGCGTTTGGCATCGGCCTGACCGTCGCCGTCCTCGTGACTTCGTTGGCGCTGAAAAAAGGATTGGACACGGTTTTTGGCGGCTCGGGAGATCCAAGGCACGTGGTGGTGCTGCGCAAGGGCACGAGCGCGGAACTGACTTCGTCGGTTTCAACCGAGGCGTATCAGATCATCCGCCGGCTTCCGGGGATTTCGGCGGATACTCATGGCGAGCCGATGGTGTCGCCCGAAATTCTCACAGTGGTCAATCTTCCCAGCGTCGATTCGCCCGAGGGGATGAATGTGACAGTTCGCGGGATGCTTCCGGTCGGGCTGGAGATGCGGGAGATCGTGTTGGACAAGGGCAGGATGTTTCGGCCAGGCTTGCGCGAGTTGATCGTCGGCGACGCGATTGCCCGCCGGTATCCCGATGCGCAGATCGGGAAAAAGCTGCACTTTGGCCGCGGCAATTGGGAGGTCGTCGGGATTTTTCATGTCGGTGAATCGACCGCCAACAGCGAAGCCTGGGTGGATCTGAATCAACTCGCCGGCGACTTCGAGCGACAGGGAAGCAGCAGTTCGATCCTCATCACCAGCGACAACCAGATGGCCAGGGATGCGCTGATCAAGACCATCGGCGATGACCAGCGCCTCGGATCGAACAGCATGGGTGAACGCGAATATTACGCTTCGATCACAGATGCCGGGGCGGCGATCAAGGGCCTTGGATTCGCGGTCGCCATTATCATGGCGGTTGGCAGCGCTTTCGCGGCGACCAACACAATGTATGCCGCGGTTTCCCGCCGCACGCGCGAGATTGGCACTCTCCGCGCACTGGGCTTCGGGCGCGGGGCGATCCTGTTGTCGTTTGTCTTCGAGTCGGTCTGTCTGTCCCTCATCGGAGGTCTGGTGGGCGTATTGCTTGCGCTCCCGATTAACGGCATGAACAGCGCCGTGGGCAGCTTCGTTACATTCAGTGAGACCGCGTTCAAATTTCGGATCGGGCTCGATTCAATTGTGTACGGACTGATCTTCGCGGCCGTCATCGGGGCGCTGGGTGGATTTCTCCCCGCGTGGTCGGCATCGAAAAAGGGCATCGTCGCGGCCATGCGCGACTTATAAGCCATGCTTGTGGACAACGATCTCCAAAAACTTCGGATCGATAAGTCGGATCGCGCTCGCCGCAATGAAAGGCCGATGTGGCCGTGGATCGTTGCCATCGTGTTGATTCTTGGAGGAGGCATTGGCTTGTGGCAGTTGAAAAACGCCGCGGCCACGCCAGTGGTGCAGACGATTCGTGTGCGCGTGCCGGAAGCGGGGGGCCCCGGAGCAACGGAATCTGAAACGGTTTTATTGACTGCCACCGGCTACGTCATGGCGGCCCATAAGATTGAGTTGGCCAGCAAAGTGCTGGGGCGCGTGGCTTGGGTGGGCGTTGAGATGGGGGACAAGATCGCCAAGGGCCAGGTGCTCGTCCGGCTTGAGGATGATGAGTACAGGGCGCGCGTCGCGCAACAGCAGGGATTACTCGATAACGCAAAGGCACTCCTGGCTGAGCTTGAGGCGGGCTCGCGGCCGGAAGAGGTTGCCACGTCGCTGGCGCGTGTGGAGCAGGCGGAAGCTGAGCTGATCAACGCCGAGGGAAGCCTTGAACGCCTAAAAGGCCTGGAGAACTCTCGAGCGGTCTCACGGCAGCAGATCGATGACGCGGCAGCGCTGGTGCGGTCGCGCAAGGCGCAACTGAATTTGCAGAAGCAGCAGTCTGAGTTATCGCGCCTGGGGCCGCGTAAGGAACAGATCGATGCCCAGCGCGCAACCGTCCGGCAGATAGAGGGCGGGCTGGCGATGTCGAATATCGACTTGAGCAACACCGTGATCCGCTCGCCAGTGGCGGCGACGGTGCTTCAACGAAACGTAGAAGTGGGCGAGTTTGTCACAACCGGATTCGTCGGTGATCGGGGCGCCAAGGGGTACGTGGTCTCGATCGCGGATCTCAATGATCTGCGGGTGGAACTCGATATCGATCAGAATAATTTTGCCAAGGTGCTGGCAAAGCAGTCGTGCTGGATCGTGACCGATGCTTATCCGGACAAGAAGTACAAGGGCATTGTCGATTTGATTTCACCGGAGGCGAACCGCCAGAAGGCAACCGTACAGGTACGCGTAAAGGTGCTGGATCCGGATGGACTGCTGAAGCCCGACATGAACGCCACAGTTTCGTTCCTGGCGCCAAAGCAGGCCGGCAATGCAACTCAGGGTGCGGCGGGCCGCGGACCAATTCGCGTGCCGGCTGCTGCGGTTCAGAACGGCTCGGTGTTCGTCGTGGAAAATGGACGGGCGGTGAAGCGTGCGGTGACGGTCAACAAAGGCATGGGTGGCCGTGACGTTGAGATTCGCAGCGGATTGATCGGCGGAGAGGATCTGATTGTGAGTCCACCCGATGCGCTACAGGATGGGACAAAAGTTAGAACCAGCGACGCCAAGGCACCGGAGGTAAGCTCGTGAGTGATACGATCGTACAGGCGACTCAATTGACCAAGGAATTTGAGCGCGGACAGGTGAAAGTGCTGGCGCTGGACGCGGTGGATCTGAGCGTGCAACGCGGCGATTTCGTGGCGCTGATGGGGCCTTCGGGCTCGGGAAAGAGCACCCTGCTGCACTTGATTGCCGGTATGGACCGCCCCACCGGAGGCCGCCTTGAAGTGCTGGGTGACGAGCCGGCCACAATGGGCGAACGCTCGCTGGCCCGCTGGCGAAACCATCACATCGGTTTCGTGTTTCAGTCCTTCAACCTCATTCCGGTTCTGACCGCGGAGGAGAATGTCGAGCTTCCGCTGAAGCTCACTTCGCTGGATCGAGCCCGGCGGAAGGAAATGGGCCAGACAGCTCTCAAGCTGGTAGGTCTAGACGACCGCCTCGATCACTTTCCCCGTCAGCTTTCAGGCGGCCAGGAACAGCGCGTCGCCATCGCACGCGCCATCGTGACCGACCCGGACCTGATTCTCGCCGACGAACCCACTGGTAATCTGGATGCCGGCAGCGCGCGGGATGTTCTGGCACTGCTCCAGAAACTCAACCGCGATTTTGGCAAGACGATCGTCATGGTGACGCACGATCCACACTGCGCGGCTGCCGCGGCACGTATTATCCACCTGGACAAAGGGAAGTTTGTCGAAGCCGACGCGGTTGCGGCGGTGAGCTGATCTGCCAGAGTTAGCAGAAGAGATGATTCACCACCGAGGCACGGCCTTCGGCTCTGAGGCTCAGGCTCGAAGAGAGGACACGGAGAAGACGAGGGGCAGGGAGTTGAATTAGATTTCGTGGATCTCGGATAACCGCTTCTGGCCGCGTATTCGATTGTCATCCTGGAGCGCAGCGAAGGATCTGATTCCGGAGAAGCGTTCGGCTCTCAGATCCTTCGCTGCGCTCCAGGATGACAGCCAGTTTGCTCGCCATCGGCAGGTTTTCAGCAGAGCATCTGCGTATCTACTCGCATCAGTCCCGCATTTCCCCCGTCGGGGCGCATCGCGACAGGTGGACCTTCGATCCGACCGCTAAGCGTGAGCGAACAATAACTCAATGGCGCTTTCGCGCAGGCTTCTCGTGTCCGCGTGAGCGATCCTTTTTGTCGTCATCTTTAGTGGTGCTGACCTGCTGCACAATGACGGCTGCATTTGTGGTGGGTGACAGCACGGCCGACGTGCTCGAAGATGAGGTTGTCGGGGTGGCAACGGGAGCCGGTGCAGGCTCGATCGCCGCAACGGCGCTGCTGGCAACGACGGCATTGTAGTTGCGCGCCATCAGGATGGCGTCGGTGGAGTTGACCACGCCATCAAAGTTGAAATCCCCCTGATCCCAATTGGGGGAATTCGTGCGGCCGAAATTAGATTGAAGCCGGGTGGCATCGGCAATGGTGGTTGCGTGATCGAGGTTCGCGTCGCCCATCACGGTGTAGCGGACGACAAGAGTATTCGCGGGCAAACCTGAAACGACGTTGTCGGCCGAATCGCCCAGGCCCAGCGAGAATTTGTTAGCCGGCCCGCTGGCGGCGGTTGAGGAGCGAAGCCCCGCGCCGGTCCAGGCGCCGGCATTGTAGCCCGTGGAAAGATACCCTCGAATCGCGGCGGCCGGGTCGGAGCTGTACGTGACTTGAAGGGCGTTGTTAGAAAGGTCGAGCGCGCCGCTAGTGGTAAGGGTGAAAGCGGTACAGAAAATCGTTTTGGCATTAGCCAAAACGCTTGAGGCCAGGGTGGCAACTGCACTCGTGTTAACACTCAATGCACCAAGATGCTGCGACGTTGCAAAATTGGCCGTACTGCCAGAGCCGCTGACGCTCAGGTTCAATCCGTTCAAATCACTGGCCAGGGCGAATGCGCCATTAGTGAGCGCCATCGATTCAAGATTTGAAAAGCTCGTTGTCTGCGCGCCCTGCGTGATCGCGGTCGGTGCAACGCCGAACGCTTGCGTGGCGAGTTTGCCGAGAATGCTCAGCGTGTCGGAGTTTGCGCCGCCATCGAAGCTGACGTCACCGGGCGAGAAGGTGCCTCCGTTGTTGGGCAACGTGACGGTTGAATAATCGACGGTTGCCGAGTCGTTCCCGGCCTGGCCATTGATGGCTACGACGTTGGTTTTGATGGTGGCGGTGTCGTTGCCGCTGCCAAGATTGAGCGTAAGCGGCACACCGACGGCAATTCCGCCGGAGGTGGCATCCGCGGTATTCACCGTAAAGCCGTTTCCGCCACTTCCGCCGTCGATCGTGACCGGGCCGGCTGTCTGAGTAGTCGCATAATCCAGATCACCACCGCCAAATAGACCGCGGACAACGCCCATCGAGGCGCCCGAGAAATCCTTGGTGGCGGTGACAAGGATGTTTCGGGCAGTTGAATCGATCGAATCATTCACAAGAAGCGTGTTCTTCAGATTTGCGGCCGTGCAATAGAGCGCTACTGTCCCCTCGATATCCGGCGCGGCGGTGGCGCTTCCGACGTTAATTGCAATCGGGCGACCGGCGACGATTTTTGTCAGCCCGGTAGCCTGCCCGCCCGCCAGCATTGTCAATGTCCCCCCGTCGAAGCTGTTCGACAGGTCCATCTCGAGATTTGGAAACTGACCGCCAACTGCAGTTGGCAGGTCGTAAGAGATGGTCGCGGGGGCCAGACCGTCAATCGCGACCGCGGTGCCCACGCGCGACATCAGAACCGATCGCGACGCGACATCATTGGTGTCACTGAGTGTGACGGACGCGACGCCGGTCAAGGTGAGCCCGGCGGATATGCTCTGGAGTCCGTTACTCGAATTGCCAACCGTAATCTGGTTGCCATTGCCGACCAGGGTCATTGGGACGTCCAGGCTGGACATACCGATACCCTCCAGCGCGGGCGCGTCGATGGTGATGTTTCGTATCGACGATGGCCCCCATCCCAGGAAGCATTGGCCGGTACCGCCGAATAAACCAGCCGTCGTTCCGGTGACGCCCGTTACCCCTCCGGTCGCGACGATGACCGACCGGAAGGGAAACGAAACCGGCTCCGCCGAATCGTCCACCGAAACGTTCCACAAACCTCGCGGCGAACCCGGCGCGACATCGACCGACATGTTTCCAACCGAGTCAGATCGGTGGTTCGCACCAAGAACCAGTGAATCATCCGCGCCATGGGAATTTCCGACAACCGCCAAACTGCTCGCCGCGTCGGCAAGAACGGACAGTGCGCTTCCGCCGAAGCTACCCATGTTAATGGCGAGGTTGTTGATCCCAGTCCACGTGATGCCGACCGGCGCGACGCCGGTCAACCCGTTGTTGAGCACTCCCGTCCGCGCCGCTGTGCTATCACCGCTGTCGTCGAGCGCCACATTCCAGCTACCGCTGGCATTGGAAATTGAGACTGGCCCGGCCAAATCCTGAAGCCCGTTGACGTCGCCGATGTTCAAAACGTCCGACGCGGGGAAAAAAGCATCGCCGGTGGTATGGCCCAATACCGTGACGGGCACGGGAGGCGTTTTTAAAATTGTCACCGTGTCGACTCCGGTCGTCGTGTTGGCCACGGTATCGATGGCGATGTGGTCGATAGCCGTCACGACTGCGCTGCCACTCGTAGTGGAGCCGTTGGAGGTCACGCTGTAGTCGACGATATTCCGGGTTCCAAAATTGGCGGTGTGATACGAGATCGTGATCGTGTCCGGCGCAGAGGTTCCGTTAATCGCGATGGTCGCGAATAACGTCCGTGGTTCGAGCGGCTCGGAAATGCAGGCCGCGTGAAGCCCGCGCTGGCGCGATAACTTCCGCCGATTAGGGTGCAGAGTTGACATAAGATATCTTCCCTCAAGTTACGAAATGCTTGTGTCAGCTATCGTAAGTCTGTGGCTCCGCTCACGCAATAAAAAAGCCAATTTCCAGGTCCCCACCCATGAAATGTAAATCCCGTATTGACAGATGCTTCCGCAAATATGGAACTAATGAGCCGTTTTGAGTTTGACGGATCTTGCTTGCCCCCAGAACCTGGCGAATCGCAAATGCAACGCCGTGCAACGGAATGCAACGCCGTGCAACGTTTCCGATGGCTCTCGCCTACTCGTTCAAGGTTCCCCGCGTGATGCCGAGCTGGTTGAGGACGCGGAGTTCGCGCCAGGTTTCGCGGCCATCGTCCTGTCCAGCTAATACGCGGGCGTAGTTGTCCAAGAGGGGCGCGACTTGATCGGGTTGCTGGCGAAGGAGTTCGACGCGGAAGTGACGGAGGCCGAGCTCTTTCATTTTGGGGATGTACTCGGCGGCGGATTGGGCGGCGGCGTTGTACACCGTGTTGCGGCAGCCGACATCGGCCACCAGCGGGTGAGCCGCTCCGGCGCGATCTTTGAGCTCGACCTTATGCGTGTCGCAAGGCCGGCCGCAGTCGCGGTAGCTGGTGCCGGTCGAGAGGGTGTGGCAGAAGACGCAGTGCTCCATGTGGAACATGGGCATGTGCTGGTGGATGACCGACTCAAACAATGCGGGCGGGAAGCGCTTGAGCATGGCCGAGAGTTCAGTCCAGTTCAGGTCGTAGCTGGGAACAATACGTTGAACGCCGTGCTCGGCCAGGAGGCCGGCCGTGATTTCGTTGGCGACGTTGAGGGCGTAGTCGGCGATCAGCGGCAACTGGGGCGCGTTTTTTGTGAACCAGCTCAGGCCGGCTAAGTTTCGAATCAGGACATAATCGGGTTGAGCATCGGCGACTTGCTTGAGCAGGCCTTCTTCGCCGGGCTTGATGATGCGTATGGTGGCCAGGCCGATGGGCGTACCGGCTTCGCGGGCGATGCGGACGGCTTCTTTGTATTGGCGGATGTCTTCGAATTCGCAGTAGATGCCGGACTTGGTGATGTCGGTGTTGGGTTGCCATGCGAGGACGGCACGGAGCTGATCGAGGGAGCGGACGAGGATGTGGAGGGAGGGGAGAGTGGGGATATCGGATTTGAGATTTGAAATTTCAGATCTCAGATTTGAGATTTCAGATCTCAATTTTTCCAGCGCATCGGGATCGGCGATTTGGCGGGCGGTAGGGTTTTCGCGGAGGGCCGTTAATTGTTGGATGGCTTGGCGGCGCAGGTCATTGAGGACACTCTTTGGGACCATCGCCTCGGAGGGGCGTTCGAGGCCGCGAACGGTGCTGAGCTCGAACGGCGAATCGCCCATCCGGCCAAACTGCTCACGGAAGGTGGCCTCGGTGAGGGGGAATTTTTGGGCGGTCTGGAGAGGCTGATCCCATTCGACGGTGGCGGTGTTGCTGGATGGGTCGCGAACGACGATACGCAGCTTTTCGCCGACAGTGGCGGAGACTTCGGCGGCGAGAAGAATTCTTCGGGCGACGCGGTCGCGGGAGTAAGAACCTTCGAGCCGGCGGCGAACCGCCGGATCGTCGGTTTTCCAGATTGTGGCGCCGACGGCGACAGAAGCCGTATCGACCGAGCCGCGTTCGAACGTGAGTTCGAAAACGGTGGGCTTCTTCTCAAACACGGTTGCGATGCGACCCCCCTGCTCATTTTGATCGGGATGGCCTTCGTCGAAGACGATGCCATCACCTGGGCGGAGTGGGCCGCCGGTGACGAAACCAGAGGGGGCGGTGGAATGAGGCTGGCGGAATACTTCGATCAGAACGGTGCTGCGCGTGCTGCGGATGACTGTGCCAAGACGGACGCCGCGACTTTTGGGAAAGCGGGCGTGAACGAGTTCCTGGTGATTGACGCCGTCGAAGAACCCGTGGGAAAAGCCGCGTGAGAAGGTTTGAGCGAGATCAAAGGATTGCTCGGGGGAGATTCGGAACGCGCGATCTTTGGCGGCGGCGTCGATGGCAGCGCGATAGGTCTGGGTAGTGGCGGCGACGTAATTGGCGGTCTTAAGGCGGCCTTCGATCTTGAAGCTGCACACGCCGACGTGGGCGAGATCGGCGATGACGTCGTAGGCAGCCAAATCCTGGGGGCTGAGGAGATAGGATTTTTCGCCAAGGTCGCGGTGCTGGCCATCGACGATCAGATCGTACGGGAGACGGCACGCTTGCGCGCACTGTCCGCGGTTGGCGCTGCGGCGGCCGAGCGATTCGCTGGTGAGGCACTGCCCGCTGTATGACACGCACAGTGCGCCGTGGATGAAGACTTCGACGGGCATGTCGGTGCGTTCGGTGATCTTGCGGATGTCGTGGCCGGACAGTTCGCGGGCGAGTATGACGCGTTTAACGCCAAGGGTTTTGACGAACTCGATGCCGAGCGGCTCCGTGAGGGTCATCTGAGTGGACCCGTGAACGTGGAGGCCGGGGCACATCCTGGCGATGAGGCGAGCGAGGCCGAGGTCTTGAACGATGACGGCATCAACGCCGGCTTCGACGACAGCGCGGATGAAAAGGACGGCTTCGGGGAGTTCATCGGAGAAGATGAGGGTGTTGAAGGTGACGTAGCCGCGAACGTTGTGGCTGTGGAGATACGCGATGGTTTCGGGAAGCTGTTCGAGGGTGAAATTAGTAGCGCGGTGGCGGGCGTTGAAGTTGCTGAGTCCGAAGTAGACGGCATCAGCGCCGTTGGCGACGGCGGCGCGCATCGCATCAAAATCGCCGGCTGGCGCTAGGAGTTCGGGCGTAGCAATCGTGGAGCGTGCAGAAGTCTCAATCATAGCGGCGATCAAAAAACGAATGGTAGCACGCCCAGAGCGTACGAGCGATAAAAGTTACTTGCGGTTTGCAATTGCCCGAGTGCGGCAAGTGCTTGGATGCAGGCAAATGACCGTATATAACTCGGCCCCATGGAACGAACACTGATTATCTTCAAACCCGATGCGGTTCAGCGCGGCCTTTGCGGGGAGATTCTGACGCGGTTTGAGAAGAAGGGGCTGCAAATCGTCGGGATGAAGTTCATGAAGCTGCCGCAGGCGTTGGTGGAGACGCACTATGAGCCGCACAAGGGTAAGCCGTTTTATGCCGGGCTGGTGAAGTTCATGACCAGTTCGCCGGTCGTGGTGTTGGCGCTCGAAGGGAAAGATGCAATTGCGATCGCGCGGAAGCTGATGGGGGCGACGTTTGGATCGAAGGCGGAGCCGGGCACGATTCGCGGGGATTTTGCGGTGAGCAACTCGTTTAATCTGATTCACGGATCGGACTCGCCGGAGAGCGCGCAGCGGGAGCTTGGCTTATTCTTCAAGGCGGATGAGCTTGCCGATTGGCAGCCGGCGATTCGGTCGTGGGTTTATGATTTGAGCAAAGGTTCGCCCGAATGAGTGAAGCTGGAACTTCGGCAATCAAGCTGGTGGTTTTTGATCTGGGGCGGGTGCTGGTTCGAATCTGCGAGGACTGGACGCAGGCGTGCGCCTCGGCGGGGATTGCGGTGGAAGCGCAGAATCTTGGTCCGGCTGATCTTCTGCGATTGCGGGATCTGATTCACCAGGTTGAGGTGGATGCGATTCCATTTAGTGCGTTTGCCACAGAAGCTGGGGGAATCCTCGGCGCGACGCCCGATCAAATTTCACTTGCTTCCGCCGCATTTGTCGTCGGGCTTTATAATGGCGTACGCGAGTTGCTGAATGAGTTGGCCGCGGCCGGCGTGCGAACCGCTTGCCTGTCCAATACCAATGCCCATCACTGGAGCCTCCTCTCGGACTCCGCCCATCCCGCGTTTTTCCCGCTGGGCGACCTGGATTACCAATTCGCCAGCCACCTGATCGGTGTCCGCAAGCCCAACGAAGAGATTTACGCACATCTGGAACGCGAGACGCAAACAACGGGATCGGAGATTCTGTTTTTCGATGACGTGGAGGAAAACATCGAGGCGGCCCAAAGGCGCGGATGGAATGCCCAGTGGATCGACCCCGCCCTCGACGACCCAACCTCTCAAATCCGGCGCATTCTTCGACGGCATCGGCTTCTGCCCTGAACGAACCGGTCAATCCGCGTCGGGGTCATCACCATCTGGATTCAACGCGTCGGTATCGTTGACGAGGCCGGTCAGGGTCGGCACTTGCACTGGCTGGGTGGTATTCAGACCTCTCAGATCAACCGTTTCTGAGTTCAAAGTCGTGGTGCTGATGGGGTCGTTGACGCTCAGAGTTAAGTTAGAGTAATCCGTATTCGCAACGCCGAGCGGGACGAAGAGACTGTAGTTGCCGCTGGGATCGGCAATCCCAACAATGCCCATGGCCGACGCCCCCGAGAAGCCGGCCAGCTCAATCGAGCTTTGGCCTGATGCGACCCCCTGGGCGTTGGCAATATCCACTGTCCCGTTGATCTGACCAAAGCCCTGGCCCGGCGAAGAGAAGGGGGCGACAATGTTGTCGGCGACACTGAGAGTGGTTTCGTAGGATTTTTGATTCTGCTGCGAATCGTGAATGAACTGGATGTTGCTTACCGCGAACTGCAACCCCTGAATAGCGAGGCCCGCGAGGCTGTCGTCTTCGATGACTTTTAGATAGAGGCTGGCGGCCCCGAGTGCAGTTCCGGCGGAATCGAAAAGGAACTTGGTGCCCGCGTTGGCCAGGTCGTCTTTGGCTTCCTGGAGTGCCGCCGGGTCAGCGCCATTAATGGAGGCTTTCAGGATAAATGCGCCATCCCCGAGCATTTCGCCGGTGTCTCGCAGCACGTCGACGGCACCGAATACGACACCGATAGCTTGCGAAGTCAATCCGACCGCCTCATTTTCGACGGCGCCGGCTACTACGCCGACCAGCGAATTCATGCCCTTGGCTATTGCCCATGCGGCATCCGACACGCTATTTGATTTTTCGGCATCCTGCGCATTCTTGGCAAGGTCGGTGATTCCGTTGACCTGCTCCATGGAAGCGATAAGGGTTTTTATGTCCGCGGGGCTTAATGCTGCGGGCCTTATCTGAGTTTGCGATTGTGTCGCAAGGGCAGCCGACGGAGCGGGGTTGGAGACGGCCGCGTCCAAGCCCGTCAAATAAACCCCGATCACCCGGTCCATCATATCCAGCGAATTCTGGTCGAACTGGATTGATGCGCCGTCCTGAAGAGTGCCGTTGGCGATGACCGTCGAATTGTCGATCATGACACGGTCCACGTCATTGCGAGCCAATATTGCGCCTTTGAGTAGAGTATTCGTGGTTGATTGCGCTGCCGTGGTATCGATGCTGGGAAAAACCAATGACGCGGCTTGAAGCTGACCAAGCCGCTGACCAAGAAGGGTCGTGTCCATGATAAGCATCGCGTGGCTGATGCCGCCAAGCTGCGTTCCATATGTATCGAGTGTGGGCAGGTTCTGGATGTCGATGGAGACCGGGGAAGAAGTGACGGCACCTTGTGTCAGAACCATTGAGACCGTGCCGGACGTGATTTGACTGGACGCTGGATCAACGTACAAGGGTACGGCCACTACGACGGCGCCATCTGTCCCAACCCGGATGGGCTGGTCGCTAAACGAAAAACCCGCGCCGTTGGAAAAGCTCACGGTTACGGGGCTCTGAGGATCTATCCCGGTTGTGGTCAGGGTGAGGGGCGTCAACGGAACTGGAGCGGAATTCGAGACGGCTGTAACAGATAAGACTTTCACCTGCCATCCCGCGACCGCGACGCTGGGCGACGCGTTGGGCGAGGAGACGGCGCCGCCGGTATCCGTGGCCTGGGCGACGAACGTGGCGGTCGTGCTGGAAACGGCGAGGGAAGTGTCAACATCGAACTTCCAATTGCCGCTTTTGCCGATCGGGGTGCCGTGGCCGAGATCGATGTCGCCGGCGTCGATCATCCCATCGTGATTGTCGTCGATCCAGAATTCGACGGCGGTGACGCTGCCGTCCTGGTCGCGTGCGCCGCTGGCGATGATCGTGATCTTCGTGCCGGCGACGACTTTCGATGAGGCGGTGAGTTTCTTTATTGTTGGGGGATCATCGCCGATGGTCACAGCGTCGGTCGCGGCGGTGCTTATATCTGTCTTGCCGTGAATGCCCTTGGCAATGGCCGCGATGGTGACCGAACCGATGGTCAGCTTCTTATTAAACAACCCCGTAAATGCGTAGTTCCCGGCGGCCTTGCTGGAGCTGCCCAGGATCGTATCTCCGCGGTCCAGAAGCCCATCCTGGTTGAGATCGGCGAAGTAAACAACGCTGGAGACTCTGTCATCCGCGGAGGCGCTGATGTCGCCGGAGGTAAGGGTTGCCTTTTCGGCACGAATCACAGTATTGGCCGGTGTGCCCGCGATAGCTGATGTGGCCGTGATCGAACCCAAAGAGACGCTCAAAAGTCGACGCGCTTCAAGGGGTTCAAAGAAAAAGAGCATTCCGGTGCGCATGACTTGCTCCTTCCCAAACGCCGACCGCTACAGCAGATTCCGCCGAGTTCAAATGGTTCAATGGAGGCGAAAATTGTCATTTTAATGCGAAAGAATGTCAAGCGGCCCCATCAGGCGCGGCATTGGGCGATTGTTCAGGATACGTGAAGCACGGCACTTGGAAGGGATTGGAGATATCATCGAGCGCATGGACCGAAAAACCGCACAAGTCGCATTGGGTGGGTCGATTCCGGCGGCAACCGCGCCCGCCGAGGCCGAGTCGCGGGAGTTTCTCAATCGCGATTTGAGCTGGCTGGAGTTTAATCGGCGCGTGCTCAATGAGGCGGTGGATGCGCGGACGCCGTTGCTGGAGCGGGTGCGGTTCCTGGGGATTTTCACTTCGAATCTGGATGAGTTTTACATGAAGCGGGTGGGCGGGTTGAAGCGGCAGATGGCCGCGAACCTGTCGCCGAGCCCCGAGGGCGTGAGCGCGCATGAGGCAGTCTGGCAGATTCGCAACGCCGTGCTGCCGATGCTGAGGATCCAGGCGGACGCATTCCTGAAGGATATCCGGCCAAGCCTGACCGATAACGGGGTTCATTTGCTGGGATGGAACGATCTGGGCGATTCGGAGCGGGATCAGGCGACGGCGTTTTTTCGGGCGAACGTGTTTCCAGTGCTGACTCCGCTGGCCGTGGATCCGGGTATTCCGTTTCCATTTATCTCGAATCTTTCGACGTCGCTCGGCGTAGTGCTGCACCATCCAGAGAGCCACGAGAATTTATTTGCGCGGGTGAAGGTGCCGGAGGTTTTGCCCAAGTGGGTGCGCGTGGGCGATACCTCGGCGGGCGCGCCGATGCGGTTTGTCAGCCTGGTGGAAATGATCCGGCACAATCTTGGGGATTTGTTTCCGGACATGGCGGTGGCGGATGTGATGATCTTCCGGATCACCCGCAACGCGGATATCGAGCGGGATGAGGAAGAGGCGGAGGACTTGCTGGAATTGATGGAGGAGGAGGTTAAGCAGCGGCGTTTTGCGAAGGTGGTGCGGCTGGAGATCAGTCCAGAGGCCAATTCGTGGATGCTGGATTTTCTGATGCGGGAGTTGGAGCTGACGCCGGATGATGTTTATGAAATGCCGGCGGAGATTGACTTTGATGATCTGCGAATCATCGCGGAGCTGAACGTGCCGCGGCTGAGGTACGAGCCATTTACGCCGATCGTCCCGCCGCAATTGGCGGATGAGGATGCGGACATGTTCGGCATCATTCGCAACAGCGACGTGCTGGTTCATTTGCCCTATGAAAGCTACACCGCCAGCGTGGAGCATTTTATCAAAGCGGCCGCCGCGGACCCGCGCGTATTGGCGATCAAGATGACGGTTTATCGCACGGGAGAGCAAAGCGCGCTGATTCCTTCGCTGATCCGAGCCGCGGAGGCGGGAAAGCAGGTGGTCTGTCTCGTTGAACTGAAAGCGCGGTTCGACGAAGAGCGGAATATTCACATTGCATCGGCGCTGGAAAAAGCGGGCGTTCATGTGGTGTATGGGATTGTGGGGCTCAAGACGCACTCGAAAACGATCCTGGTGGTGCGGCAGGATCCGGATGGAATACGATCGTACGTTCATCTGGGCACAGGGAACTATCACGCGCAAACCGCCAAGCTTTACACCGACTTGGGGCTATTCACGTGCGATCCGGATATTGCGCATGATGCGGTGGAGCTGTTCCATTATCTGACGGGAAGATCGCTCAAGCGGGATTATCGCAAGCTGCTGGTGGCGCCGGTGAACATGAAGGACCGGTTTCTGGAGATGATTCAACGGGAGGCGGATCATCAAAAGGCGGGCAGGCCGGCGCGGATCGTGGCGAAGATGAACAGCCTGGAGGATCGGAAAATTTGCCGGGCGCTATATCGGGCGAGCGAGGCCGGCGTGCGGATTGATATGGTGGTGCGCGGGTTTTGCAGCTTGAGGCCGGGGGTTGAGGGAATGAGCGAGAATATTCGGGTGCAATCGGTGATTGGGCGGTTTCTTGAGCACTCGCGGATCTTTTATTTCCGCAACGGGGCCGAGAATGAATTGGACGGGGAATTCTACACAGGGTCGGCGGATTGGATGTACCGGAATTTGTCGGCACGGGTGGAAGCGATCACGCCGGTGCAACAGCGGCCTTTGCGGCAGCGGCTGTGGGATATTTTGCAGATCATGCTGAAGGACCATCGCAGTGCATGGGATATGAATGCGGATGGATCTTATGTGCAGCGCAAGCCGCGAGATCCTTCGGAAGAGATCGGGGCGCAGCAGATTTTGATGGCAATGGCTCGGCAGCAGAGTGCTTCGGTGCCGCAGGGGAAATAGAATAAGGGCGATGCCTGATCCCGAATCGCAGGATGAACGGTTCATGCGCCGCGCGATGGAGTTGGCGGCGCGGGGGCGAGGCGCAGTTGAGCCGAATCCGATGGTGGGATGTGTGATCGTGCGGGATGGGCGGGTGATTGGGGAGGGGTTTCATCGAAAGTTTGGCGAGGCGCACGCCGAGCCCACGGCGCTGGCGGCGTGCGTGGAATCGCCCCGTGGGTCGACGGCGTATCTGACGCTGGAGCCCTGCTGTCATGTGGGGAAGAAGACGCCGCCATGTGTGCCGCGATTGATTGACGCTGGCGTGGCGCGGGTGGTGGTGGGATGTCTGGATCCGAATCCGAAGGTGAGTGGCAAAGGGGTTGAGCAGCTTCGGGAGGCAGGGATTGAAGTTACCGTTGGTGTATTAGAGGCGGAGGCGAAACAGCTCATCGCGGCTTTTTTTGCACTGGTCAAATATGGGAGGCCGTACGTCACGTTGAAGTGGGCGGAGTCCGCGGATGGGAAAGTGGGGGGACCGCCGGGGGAGAGGCTGTGGATCAGCAACAGGGCTTCGCAACAGGTGGTGCATCAGTTGCGGGCGCGATGTGATGCAATTCTCGTGGGGATTAATACGGTGCTTTGCGATGATCCGATGCTGACGGTGCGCGGGGTGGAGGCGATGCGGCCATTGCTGCGGGTGGTATTGGATCGGGAGCTGAAGATTCCAGACAGGAGTCGGTTGGTGGAGACGGCACGGGAGTCGGGGTTGCTGGTGATGTGTTCGGAGGGCGCGGCGACTACTTCGCGCGCTGATGAGCTGCGGGCGCGTGGGGTGGAGGTGGTGACAGTGGGGATGGATGCCGGGGGGCGGATCGATCTGGATCTGGTCGTGAAATATTTAGGGAAGAGAACAATTACGCATTTGTTGGTGGAGCCGGGGCCGGAGCTGGCGCGGGGATTTATGGAGCATGGATTTGTGGATCGGGTTTGGGTTTTTCGATCGGGTGATCCGGTGCAGGAAAGTGGCTATCGGGATGCGGTGAAGGTGGAGTATCCGGTGGCCGCAGAGACGATGCTGGCGGGGGATCGATTGATTGAATATCTCAATGCCGACAGTGAGGTATTTTTTGCAATGCTGGAGTCGATCGATTTTCGGCTGGCGGCAAGCGGTGGCCATTTAGGGCAGGGATTGGAGTGAGACGACAAATGGGGTACGTGACAGTTTCGGCGGCCGCAACTCTTCCCCTCCCCTCACTCCAGGACGCTCTCCTTTTTCCCTCCACCGGTACGCCGGGGGAGGGAGTAGACGGCGCGGCCTAAAGTATCACGCAGCCCGACAAATGGGGAGACAAGCTGTTGTCCAGACGTGCCAGCGTAGTGCCTCTCACTGGCCGTCTGGGATCTGAACCGTGACGGAGCTATCGAATATTTGGAGCGGGTCGCCGCGATCGGCGAGAGTGGCTTGTAGAGAACTGATGGTCCGCAGCGCCACACCCTTGAACAACTCGCGGCCTTTCATTGTCACGACGACCGGCTGATCGAGATCGATCATGGAATCATTGAGGAGCAGGTTTAAACGTGATACGTCCTCGGTCTTTTCGATATCGATGTTCTGCTTGCCATGCTTGGCGATGACCAGCGCGCCGGCCTTGGCCTGGCCCGCGGGAACGGCCAGCCAGTAGAAGCGGTCGTGGGTGACAGTGCTCTGCTTCCACACGACCTTGTCGGGGATGGGATTTCGCGTGAACCCGGCCATCCATTCGACGGCCACCGCGTCTTCGCGGTTCATCCAGTGGGGGCGGTCTTGATGGATGACCAGCTTGTGGACATAGCCGCCGGGATCCTGGGCGGCCAGGGCGTCGAGATCGATGCCCCACTTCTCGGCGACTTTGTTGCGGTTGTAGGCGGTGTCTTTTCCACCGACGTGCAGGGTGAAGCCGATGTTGCGAAGGCCCGGTGGCGAGGCGTCGTTTGGATGACCGGCCATCATTGCCGCGGCCGCTAACCGGTCGGCCATGCGCGGGGCGAGCTGGTAAACCCCGTCGCCGCCGGCGGAATAGCCCATGATGTAAACGTGATTGGGATCGACTTCGCCGAGAACGATCGCGTCTTCGATGAGGCGATTAAACAGATCATCAATGTGGGCTTCGTGCCAGAGGTTCCACGTGTTGGTTGGAGCGCGGGGCGCGATGTAGAGCGAGTCCTTGGGAGTATAAAGTTTGATCTGGTTTTCCCACTGCTGATCGTTCACGCGCGGCGCCGCGTTACCACCGCCGTGCATGGAGATGAAAAGGTTCCAGCCGTGTTCGGGCTTGGTGCCAAAGGTGCGTTCTTTTAGACGAAGCGTGTGCTCGCCGATTGTAATGGCCAGGTCCTTCCACTCCTTCTCCCGCTCGGCGTGAATCAGTTTGACGTGATCGTCCCAAAGCATCGCCCGCACTTTGGCGGCCTGATCTTTGGTGAGCGGCATTGAAGCGAAGGACTGCTCGGAGAGTTTTGCGCGCTCGGCCGCGGGTTTGGCGAGCCAGCCTTCGAGTGATTTGAGCGCATCAGCCGGGGCATCTGCGTATGCCTGACGTACGCCGAGCGATCCGCCTATAAAGGCGATGAGAACGAAACATCGGGCTAGCGCCCAGCATCCGGATTTTCGCATGGTGATCGCTTTCAGAATGGTGAGTCTGATGTGTCTACAGCGCGCGGCGCAAGTCAGTTCGAGCACGCACGCTTGGAAAACCAACTAAATGACCGTGCACGATTCCGCACCATCTCGTGGCATGCGCTTCCCCTTCGGGTCTGAGCCTCAGGGTCGAAGACAGCCCATGATCGAGGGACGTGCCCTCCAGTGACGGGTTCGATTTGGGAAAACCAAGTTTCGACATACGGACAACCTTCTGATCTCACCCGGCGGGAGCCGAAACGCCCCCCAAACACGGCCTGGAAGGCCGTGCCACTCAAATGCAACGGCGCTGAATCGCGTATGGTCATTTAGACAACACTTAATTCGCAGCCGTATCGCTTTCCCGCAACTCGACCGTCGCATCGGCATCACGCGGGAGATGCACTTTCTTCGTGACTGTTTTGCCGTCAACAAGCGTCGCTTCAACCGAATAATCGGTATCTGCCGCCAGCTCAAAATCATCGGCAAGGTTGGAGGCCTGGGCGATGATGCTGCTGGCCTTACTCACCCGCACGGTTGCCGCAACGGGCTTACCCGCCCCATCCAGCACCGAAACTTTCAGCATCTTGCGCACCGCATAGAAGCTGGTTTCATCCACCGCGCTGTATTCCTTGGAGCCGCGATTCCACACCATCACGAACGGCGTCTGCGTGCGCTTGAACGACACGGCAAAGATATGATTCTCTGGCTTCGATGGATCGGCCTTGGCCGCGTTCTCCGCGAACCAGGTCTTATTGAATGCCCCCGGCTCAGCAGCGCCAATGAACCGCCATTGCCCGTCCCACGCCTCAACCCAAGTGTGATTCCCGCTGGCGTTGTACCAGAGCGGCGTGCCCACCACGCGAGCCGGCACCCCCACCGCCCGGCAGGCATCTACCAGAATGATCGACAACCCCGAGCACGATGCGTACCCGATCTTCATCGATTCCGAAGGGCTCTGATTGGGCTTGAGCCGCTTGGTCGCGTGATACTTCACGTTCACGGCCTTAAACACCTCGCGATTCAGCAACTGCACCGCATCACCCGCCGTCTCGCAGTCTTTCACCAGCGGCGCGAATCGCTTCACGAAATCCGTCCGCCAATCCTCCCGGCTCTCGTTCACATTCGCGTAAGGCAGCACATCGTCGAAGAAAATTTCCTTGGGAACCGAAGCCGTCCACGGATGCGCTGAACGCGCCTCATAGGCCAGCTCAACGTTCTTCATCACGTAATCGCCCGTAAGCTTCATCAGATCGCGATCGGGCATATTCACAAGGAGAAACGCCAGCGCCTCGCGATACTCCGGCTTTGCCGTGGCGATCGTATCCAGCCACTGCTGCTGGTTGTCCTCGGCAATGCTCAGCCGCTGAATCAGCTGGTGACGGTAGTCCGTCGGAACAAGCGTAATCGCGTCATTCAGCGACACCGGCTCATCGGCCGCCTGCGCCTGCCCGATCGCCACCCCCGAAATCATCAACGCAGCCGTCCAAAGACCCATCGAAGCCCTGAGAATTCTCATATCAAGCCCTGACTTGGAAGACCCAAACCGCGCGTCGCGGCAAAGCCACGATCCCAAGATGTATAGCATAATTATGTGGCCGCCGTTGTCACTCCATAGATATCCCGGCTATTCGCCGGCAGGCCGATCGCATGTTCCTGGACCCGCGACTCATTTCGGGAGTGCGAGGCTCCTGCCGAGCCAATCTGACCTGAAAA
>DAIRGS010000349.1:0-7453 GCA_036794395.1 Tepidisphaeraceae bacterium
CTGCCCATTTTAGGCCGGAGATGTGTATAACGGTGAGGCTGGAAGCCCGTGTCACAGACACTCTAATGCAAATTGTACGAATCCTCGTTCTGGTTCTGTTGGCCTTTGCGTACCCTGGCGAGGCAGCGGAGCGTGATTCGGCGGTTTTCTCGCATGACGAGCTCGTTGCCTGGTGCATCGTCCCCTATGACGGCAAGCAGCGGAGCCCCGAGGATCGGGCGGCGATGCTGGAGAAGCTGGGGATTCATCGGCTGGCGTATGACTACCGCACAAAGCATCTGCCGAGTTTTGAGGAAGAGCTGGCGGCGCTGGATCGCCATCATGTCGAGCTATTTGCGGTGTGGTTTCCCGACACGCTGAACGCCGATGCCCGATTCATTCTCGACGTCCTCAAGAAGCACAAGCTGCATCCTCAACTTTGGGTGGCCAGCTATCCCAAGGCGCAGGGCGATGACGGGAAGACTGTTGAATTTGAGGTGAACGTGCTTCGGCCTGTTGCGGCCGAAGCGCAAAAGCTCGGCTGCACGATCGGTCTCTACAATCACGGCGGCTGGTTTGGCGTGCCTGAGAACCAAATGGCAATCATCCATCGAATGAACAAAGACGGCATCACCAATATCGGGATGGTCTATAACCTTCACCATGCCCATGACGACATGGCGCGACTCTCGCAGATTCTTCCGAAGATGAAGCCGCACCTTCTCGCTCTGACGCTCAATGGAATGGCCGACCCGGCTGACAAATCGCGGCTGGAGATTCTTCCCATCGGCTACGGTGCTCATGACTTGACCATTCTCAAAGCCATCCGCGACGCAGGATATTCGGGCCCGTTCGCCATTCTGAATCACACCAATGAAGACGCCGAGCTGCGACTCCAGGACAACCTTGATGGGCTTGACTGGCTTGTTGGTCAGCTTGAACAACGTCCTTCTGGCGATAAGCCGCGTTGGCGGACTAACCCGCTGGCGCAGCCGACGAATTAAATGACTGGTGTAGCACTAGAGGGCATGTGGAGGCGTCGCGGTGCGCACCACACGGTACGAAATGAAATAGCTCCGAAGCTGTGAGTCGTTGGACATTCGCCCTCACCCCGGCCCGCTCGCGGGCAGTCGCTAATTCCGCTCGCTTCTCCCGAAGGGAGAGGGGGAAAGAGAGGAAGGCGAACCTGGTCGTCCGCCGCGGCCTGCACTGACCACTGACCACTGAAAAACGAAAAAGGGGACGGGAGCCTTCATCGCTGAAGGGTCCCGTCCCGGCTTCACACGCGAGCCGGCGACGAGCCGGCCCAAGGAGGCACATGCACCAATATCAGGCGCCGATGGTCATACCGGCCGTGCTGACGCGCTGCGCCCACACGTTGTAGTATGACTGCTCGGTGGCTGAGGTGATCGATCCGCTGAGGGAGCTATCGCTGGTGGATCCATCGGGCGTCCACTCATCGTTGCGGCTGCCGCTGGGGCCATTCCAGCCGACGGTATTTCCGGTCACCGTGGGCGACTGGAAGTACGGGTCGTGGCTCTGATTCCAGACATAAATGCCGATGTTCTGGGCGGCGGGCCGCTGGCCGCCAGGGAGAACACCGGCGGAAACCACGATGTTGTTATACACCTGGTCATCCAGGCCCGAGCTGATGGCGATGCCGTAGTTGGTCGTGCCGATTACGACGTTGTTGTAGGCACGCACATGGCCGGTATCGGTGGAAGCACTGTTGGTGTTGCCATCGGAGACCATGATTCCGCCGCCGGTGTAGGAATTGTCGTTGGCGGGGTCGGCGGCGTAGGCGCCGTTGATGTAGTTGTCGTGGATCAGGATCGGGCTTGAACCGGTTCCGCTGGACTGGAAGATGCTGATGTTGTCTTCCACACGGCTCTGGCCGGGCTGATTTACGACGCAGTTCCAGGCGATTTCGACGCCGGTCATGTTGTGCGAGGCATTGAACTGCGCGAACTGAACATAGTCGTTGGCATCGGGGCCGGTCTGGTAACCGCCATTGCCGTCGCTGTATCGACCGTCGATGTTCAGGGCGTTGTTTCGCAGAATTTTTACGGTGTTCGAAGCCGTGCCGTTGCCGGCGTAGTAGCCCATTTCGATGCCGGCCGTGCCGACCATCGTGTTGTTCTCGATATCGAGGTTGTCAAAATTCTCGGCATCAAGGAACCGGCCGGGTGAGCGGCCGTTGACGTTGGGGTTGAGCGCCCAGCCGTGCGTGTTTTTGATGGTGACATTCGCGTGGCTGACGCCGGTCTCGATGAGGTTACCGCGGCTTTGGATGTTGGAGTTAATGATGATGACCGCTTCGCTGGTCTGAATGCTGATGGCCGGGGTATTGGCATTGGTGCTCTGCCAGTTGCCGGTGTAGGTGCCCCCATGCGAGATGACCAGCGGCGCCGACCAGGTGATGTTCGAGGGTGAGGTGCTCAGCACGGGCGTAATTGCGCCAGTTCCGCTGCTGGAATTGCCGGAGGAACCGGTCGAGGTTCCTGTGGATGTACCGGTTCCTGTGCCCGTGCCGGTGCCGGTTCCCGTTCCAGTGCCGGTTCCCGTGCCTGTCCCGGTTCCAGTGCCAGTGCCAGTCCCGGTTCCACTTCCAGTACCAGTCCCGGTTCCCGTGCCCGTGGTGCCGGTTCCGCTACCCGTACCGGTGCCGGTGGTGGTTCCAGTTCCGGTGCCGGTGTTGGTCGGAGGAACAACTGGCGGCGTGTTGCCGACAGTGGTGCCGGTTCCATCATCCAGGTATTTCTTTGCGATGACAGCAGAGGGAACCTTCGGACCCTGCCACGAGAGGCTCACGACGGCGGGGCCCAGGTTATGAAAATACTCGACCTTCAGATCATATTGCTGGCCGGCGACCAGCGCGACTTTCGCGGCATGAGAAACCGCCTGCTTGTGCTGTGCCCAATCATCAATGACCAGATTGCCGCCAATCCAGACTCGGACGCCGTCCGAGGCCTTTTCACGGAACGTGAAGGTTCCACCGGTGGGCGCGGTCACCGTGCCGGTCCAGCGGGCGGAGAATGCCCCGGCCGCGACGGAAGCGTCGGGAGTCTTCTTGCCCCAGTTAAAATTGATGTTCGGATCAACCCGCGTAACGGCCTGGTTGGTCAGCGTGGTATCGGCGAAGTAGGTGGCTGCGAGACCCGCCGCGAAGAGCTGGCGGCCCTCAAGACCTTCAATGGTTGGGCGAGCGTACCCCTTGTGCTTATTCGTTTTGTTACGATTCGCATTCTTCGTGCTGGGAAGTTCGATGGACATTTGTCCTCCTTCATCGAAGATCCCACTCGTCTGGCTACTTTCCGGTTCGGGCCTATCGTCGCGGGGAATTAGGAATTGGTTGAGAATAAATTGCCAAGCGATGCAACTGGTTACCAAAGCCCGTTGCCCAACCGGCGCGATCAGACCTCTTTCACAAAAAGGCCCCGTTTTTCGAGGCTGTTGAGGACCGGCGCGGAAGAGATTCCGGTCGTGACGGCTGGTTAAATCGCAAGGATCGTGCGCCCGATCGTAACGGTCGGGAAAGGGTGCGTGACAGTTTCGGCGGCGGCCCCATTCTCCCTCCCCAGGTACTCCGGGGGAGGGCAGGGAGGGGGATTTTTCCGCCACCGCCCGATAGATCGTCGTTTGGTCGGCGCGCCTCTGACGCGCGAGTGTCAGCAACCTGCGGCTGTGGTCACGTCCTGCAAAACCCACGCCCCCCTCCCTACCCTCCCCCGGACGTACCGGGGGAGGGAGAAAAGGTCATCGACCCTGCCATGCACCCCGTCGGGAAAGCGCGCGCGGCTCAAAGTTTGAGCTGCTTGCCATCGGTCGTCCATAGAAATGCAAGATGCTGGCGCGTTTTGGGCGGGACGATGATGACAAGCGCGGCACGGGCAAATGGCCGGCCGAGCCACAACCCTGCGATCGTGCCGGCGCAGATGAACGCGACGCTCCAGCCAAAGCGCGCATTCCCGACGTGGCGAACATAGCGAGCCATCGGATCGCTCATCCAGCCGAGCATTGCGAATCCGACGCCCACGATCATCGGAACAAAGGCGACCAGGCGCCTGAGGCCGCGCGTGTGCCACATGCACACACTCACGACGCCACCGGCGATGATTCCCAGGAGCAGAGATCCGACGGTCGTCATGATGTCCTGGATGGTGCGCCGCCGAGCCTCGTCGTCATTCTCGGCCGGTTCGCGAATTACGTAGTGCCATGCGCCCGGTTGGAACCCGCCTCGAGTCGTGGGCGCGACCGTCGGATATTGAACCGCCGAGAATGCATGCCCATACGCGACCATCCCCTGGAATAGGGCCAGCATCCCGAAAACCCAGATCAGAAAACCAATCCAGACAATGAGCAGCGCAATGCCGAATCGAGTCAGCCACGGCTGGCGGGCGGAAGTGGATTTCCCTGCCGCGGAGAATCGACCACACTCGGGGCACCGGCAAATGAGGATGCCGAGCCGATCATCTTTGGTCACGGCCTGCGTGTTGAGGTTGTACCCGCAGTCTTCGCAGAACGCGTCCGTCTGAATATGCCCGACCACCGGACCATTGATTGTTTCCACTGGCGTGTGCCTCCGCAGATGTGATGGTCGCGGAGCGGGGGAGAATATTCCAGCAGGCGGCTAAAGTCCTGCTGACGGTTGATCGGTTTTGACGCCATGCTCGGCCAGATGCTTGACGGCATCAATCCCGCCGGGGCTGTCAGGGGAGATGCGAATGGCCGCTTGCCAGGCGGCTATGGCCTCGGGGATTCTGAACTGTTGCTCGAGGGCTTTTCCGTGGTAGACCAGCGACGCCGCGGCAGCGCGCTTGTCGAGCCGGCCGGTGCGGCTTGCCTGCTCGGCGACTTCGGCAACGGCCGCCAGATCGGCCACGCCCATGTCATGACGACCCAAATATTCGGGCATTTGAAAATCCGTCACGCCGCGCAGGAAGCGAACTTCGAGGTTGTCTGGCGCGGAAGCAACGGCTTTATCCTGAAGCGCCAACCCTTCGCGCGCCAGACGCACTTTATCCCATGGCATGCTGGCCCGATTGGCTTCGAGCAACTCGGCAGCGGCGGTGTATGCGACGACTTGGGGATCGGGCGATTCCCCCCCGCCGAGCTCCTGAAGGATCTTCTGCCCCTCAGGCAGCGCATCACGATCGCCCGCCACGGAGCGATAAAACAAATCCTTGGCTTCCGTCAGCCGCTGCTTGAACGAAGGCTGCGTCGCCGCCACGCGCAGCGCTGCGATCGCCGCTGCCGGCCGGGCCTTTGCGCCGCATCCTAATAATCCGAACACCATGAGAAAAAGAAATAGATGAACTGCTGTATATGAACACAAGTGCACATGCACTGCTGACATCCTGCCAAGGGCGAGCAACCGTCTGTCATCCTGGAGCGCAGCGAAGGATCTGATTGCGCGGGACCACGGTGCATGAAACTGCACGTGATCCTCTTCTCCCTCCACCGGTATGCCGGGGGAGGGTTGGGGAGGGGGCGTAGGTTGATATTCCAAGCAGCCGCTGTGCGACTTTGAACGCATGCGCGGCAGACCTGAACCCATGACAGAAATAGTTTCCAGGCGGGCATTTATCGGGGTGCCGAAAGAAAGCCCCCTCCCTACCCTCCCCCGGAGTACCGGTGGAGGGAAAAAGGAGCGAAGGAGCCTTCCAATTGTAATGGGAAGGAAATAAGCAGCGGCCGCCAAAACTGTCGCACACCCGCAAAACCATTCGACTTTCAGATCCTTCGCAGCGGTCCAGGATGACATGGAGTCATTTGAGGGCTTTATCTGTGTCCATCTGTGTTCATCTGTGGCAATATTTCTTTGCATATTCATCGCTTAAAAAGAGCCTGCCGGCCACACAGGGCCGGCAGACTCTATTAACCGATTTGGGTGTGCTTCGGAGCGCGGCAAATTACGCCGTCATCGTCGGCAGTTGATACTTCTCCCGGCGGGCGCGATCACGCCAGGCATTCGCTTCGGCATCGCCGGTGAATTCCCACTTCTTGGCATCCCAGTTTAGCTTGCGGTGGTGCCAATATGCGAGATTGACCAGATGGCACACCGTGACGCTTCGAGCGCCGACTTCAACGTCGGCGATCGGGCGATTGCGAGTCTTGATGCAGTTCATCCAGTCTTCGTGGTGGCCGGGGCTCTTGAAATAAAAGATTTCGTCTTCGTGGATAGGCTCCATGAGGATTTTGTCTGGATCGCTGACGATCATGCTGCGGTTGACGAAGATCTTGCCGTGCTCACCGATGAAGTGAATGCCGTTGCTCTCCTTAATCTGTTTCACTTCGCCGGTGCGGGCATTCTTGCTCGGGCCTTCGTACACGACCTTCTTGTGGGTGACGAGGATCTCGTCGCCCACCTTTGATCCGCGGTAAATGAGCTGTGCGCCGTACTCATCATTTTCGCCGGTTGGGGGAATGATCTCTGCCGGCCCGGAATGATCCATTCCAAGCGCCCATTGCGTGATATCGAAATGGTGCGCGCCCCAGTCGGTGACATAACCGCCGGAGAACTCGCGGTAATCGCGCCAGCCTGGGTTGAACGGATACGAACCGGGGTCGCTGGCCTTGCGGCATAGAACATCGTTGTAGGGCCGCTCGGGCGCCTGCCCAAGCCACATGTCCCACTCGATCCCCTGCGGGGTTTCTTCCGCGGGCAGATCACAGGGCTTGCTGGTCGCGCCCACGCCCACCCATACTTCCTTGATCTTTCCAATGCGGCCATTCTGGATGTATTCGCATGCCTGGCGGAACGGGCCCTCCGAGCGCTGTTGGCTGCCGGTCTGGAAGACGCGCTTGGTGTGGCGAACCGTGTCGAGCAGCGTCTTGGCCTCATGAATGGTCAGCGTGAGCGGCTTCTCGCAATAGACGTCCTTCCCCGCCAACACAGCGCTCATGGCGATCGCGGTATGCCAGTGATCCGGCACGCCGATCACCACTGCGTCAATGTCCTTGCGCGCGAGTAGTTCGTGATAATCAACGAACTCGGCAACGGTCGCCTTACGCTCGAGACGGTCATACTTCTTTTCAGTGGTGGTTTTGGCCCGATCGCGACGACCGGTATGCACGTCGCACACCGCCACAACCTGGCTGGCGGCCATTCCCGAATGCTTATTGAGATGCGTGCTGCTCTGTTTGCCGATGCCGATGAACCCAATCGTCAGGCGCTCACTGGCCGCGGGCGTTTGGGCGTTGCCCAGGGCTCGGGACGAAATGATTGTCGGTGCGGCAACGGCCAGCGCCGCTCCTCGCACAAAGTCACGACGGCTTACAGACTTGCTCTTGGGCATGATGGCTCCTCTTGCTTAAAGACCGGTGTTTCGAGTCGGATGTCTTTTCATCATACAACCCAGCAGCCGTTTTGATGAAATGCGGTTTTCGAATGCTGTAATCGGCGACAGGGCTATCGCATATGGCCCCTCCGGCGCGAAATAGGGGAGTGCGAGGCTCCTGCCGAGCCTCAGTT
>DAIRGS010000350.1:0-6285 GCA_036794395.1 Tepidisphaeraceae bacterium
CTCATTATCCGCCCACCGCCCTTCCACGTGCATGAAATGAAACAGCCGCGGACAATACGCATACTCATTAATCATCCGCAAAGGCAACACGGCGGGGGTGGGGTGGGTCATGATTAAATCGCTTTTGCTGGCGTGAACGCCCACTTAAAGTTGGCACCCTCGCCAATCTTTCGTTTCACTGATTGAAATATCGCGACGACCCCCCGAGACATGAGGTCATGAACTTGCTCTGCTTCGAGATCGTGAGTAGATGCAAGAAGTGACCGCGTGACATCCAACGTCAACGGGCAGGACCAAATTGGCCACGTAAACGCAGCGCTGCGGCGATTGCGCAAGAACGAAGTGGTAATTGTGGTATTGTTTACGGGCATAACCGGGAACAGTGGAATTGCCTCGAAGGCAAGCACGTTGGCGCCCCAAACCGTTACGGTCGTTTCGTCACCCGGCGACGTCCACTGATAGGCATGCTCGCGCGCGTCACTTGGGTCCCACCGAAAGCTGAGCTTTTCATCGCGATAGGTCCAAGGGCCAAAGAGCGCCTCCTTAAGCTGGCTCGGCTGCGTTTGCGTGAGAAGCTTGGCAGCCGTCTCAAGAAAGTGCTGATGTCCCGAACCAAAGATGAAATAAAACTCGGTAGTTGATACGCGACGTGCGCCCAATACTTCTCTGGAGAAAATCTCACATCCGAAGCTTGAAATGAAATCAGCAGAGCGGCGATTACGATCGAACGCCTCTGTCTGACAATGCAATGCCGCAGTTCGAAGTACGTCAGGAGTCATTGTCAGATTTTTGCCAAGCGTGATTTCGGTGCGCGCCGTCGGCGAACCTTCGAGCAAAGAGGTGGATAGCAGGTCGACAATTGACTCGGCAGATAACGAAGGAGTCCCGAAAAGTCGGGGTCGCCACGCTCCCGCGTACGGCTCCCAGCTCATGCGGATAACTTCCTTTGGTAGTGCGAGTGACGCCACGCGCAGCGTTCCGATGGCTGCAAGAAACGCAAGTGGATTCGATCCGTCGATCCCCGCCAGAAGAATGCTGTTGTTGTCGCTCACTTCGGCTCCTTCTGATTCTGCTCGGCTTCGCTCGCCTGCTGATCAGCAATACGGAGGATAGATTCGCGGTACGCCAAGCCCCACCAGCCAATTTCCGCGCGACGAATAAGCATCCAAAATCGCTCGGCAATGCCAGAATCGAAATGGTGAGCAGGAACCCAGCGTAGACGTCGATTACCGTCAATGTCCCCGTGATTCAGCGTCCGTTTTAGCTCTAACCGTTCAGCAAAGGCGGCGTTGGTTTCAGTGTCTTCCTTTTCGTCGATGACAACGGGCGCGAGCGGCCGCGCATAGCCATGATGAGCGGCGATCAGGTGTACGAGTAAGTCATGGTCGGCTGACGGGTCGAGCACGACCAAAGCGTTTTTGATAATGCCAACACTCAGCATCTCATGGCGAAACCTATCCGGCAGCTTGGAACGTTGGCGAGCATCCGCCGCTTCCTGTCGCGTCAGAATTGAATTCCCGCTCTTGGCCAACAATGTTGGCCGCTCCATCGCCTCCTGGGGTGTCGCGCCGAGCAGCAGCGCCTGAAAGCGAATGTCGGCTTTGCCGATATCGTGCAGTTCCGCGGCGCGGACAAAAGTTGCCTTATCCACACCGAGCGATTCTTTTTCGATGTCCAGGCATGCGATGAGCCGATCCACCACGTGCCGTGTGTGGTCCTCCAGCCTGACGGGGACCACTGCGTCCGGCAGTGGCTCGCCGTTCTCCTCCTCTGAGGAACTGATCTGTGGGAGATCACTCGGATTGGGAAGCAGTTTCCGAAAGATTATCACCAGCCCGGCACGACCATGCTGAGACTTCGGATAGATATGCGGATCGAAAGCGCCCCTGCGGACCTGCTCTACCGCTGTGGCGAGCCGCCTTTTTGATTCCTCATCCAGTGACGGGCGTCGCTGGAGCACGTTGCGCACGATCGTCTCAAATAGCGGATGTAGCTCGTCGCGAATCTCATCCCGCGACAGGGTACCTTCAGGAGCCAAAGCATGATTCAGCAGAAGAGCCGGCGGCGTGAATACAGAATGAATCCTGACGACAACGCGCCGCTTACCGCTCGCCATTGCATATTCGGCGCAATCGACTGCATCGCGCCTTTCCAGAAAGGCGGGGCGTTGCTCGATAGTCGCACTTTTTGTGTCGGCCGCTGTAGGTGCATCCGGGATATGGCCGAACGCTTCCCAGCCATATTGCTGTGTCGGGATGACAATAGTATCACCGGGCTTCAAATCACGGGGATCATCAGCCGGCTCGCTTTCCTGGCCTCGCCAAATCAGAACCATGCGTCCCCCGATCGAATCGTTTTCCGGAAGATGCGTTTCAACTCCTTCATCAATCATTTGCGCCGCAGCGTCGGCACTTGCGGGATCGGGTTCGTTGACCAGCCACTTCCGCACGGTGGTCAGCGGAACGGTCATGCACTCTAGAGAGGTGGGCGGAAGCAGACGGACGATCTCCGCCCATTTCGTCCACTCATCTCCAAGATCGGCTCGCCAACAGACCTGGACTTCGGCACTGTCTCGCTGCGGCCCATGAATGAAATACGACACGTCGGGACTAGGCACAGCTAGCGGCGCGGTCTGACAGAGTGCGTCGAGATGGGCAGGCAAAAGCACCGCGGCATCGGGCGCGGGCGCGAGAATGGTCGTCGGCTTCCTTGAGTCCAGGTATTTGTCGGCCTCGCCTTCAATCGCTTTCCAAAGCAACTCGAATTCGCGAATCCCGAAGTCAACCGCTTGGCGGCCGTTGTCGGTGAGCCAGTTCCATGTGTTGCGAAGCGCAGGGCCGTAAACGGGATCGTCTTCCTTCATCGCAGTGTCGGATGTGACGATTGTTCCACGTGTCGGGAATGGCCGGCCGTCGGGCAACGGACGACCCCGGCGATTTAGCCGTCCGAAGCGCTGGCGCAGGGCGTCAATCGAAGCACACTCGGTGACGAGGGCATCAAAATCATAGTCGGCGCCAACTTCCAGACATTGAGTCGCAACAACGAAGCAGGCTTTTGGAAGAATGGCGTCTCCCCGATCCGGGCCAACGACTTTTCGGAGTTTTGCAGTTAGTTCATCGCGATCAATTGGCCGCATCCGCCCTATGACCAGATGAACATCCGCGCTAACTTCGTCCTTGAGCCGTTCCCGGATCGCCGCGTAAACGTCGCGAGCGGTTTGCACGCGGTTGACGATCACCGCGATCGCCTTGCGCTCGTCGCTGAGCGAATTCAAGGCTCGTTCCACGATCGCCGCGATGTACTTGTCGCCCTTTGCCTTTCCGAGGTTCACAAGCTCGGCGGGCTTCGACGCATTCCGCCTCGCGGCCAGAACGGTGTTTTCGTGATCCGCCTGGTCAAGACCGAACCGCTCAACCTTCGAATCGCCCGCGGGCGTCGCGGTCATCTGCACGAACCGCATGGGCGGACAATCGGGTTCAAGTTGCCGATATTTCGAGATGGCGTGCAGTGTTTGGGCAAACGCGCGCGTGACGTGTGCCTCATCCAGCAGAATCAGACTGTCGCACGCCGTCAATGCCGCGTGAATTGGCTGCATGGCCGGCGAAACGCCGTATCCGCGAAAGAGCAGTCGCGATCCGAGCTGGTCCGCGGTCGTAGCAACGACGATCGGCTGCGTGATTCCGCGAGCCCACCGTCGATCACGATAAATCCCGCCCCGAAGCTCGGCGACATCGAGCGGCGGAGCATCCTTGTCTGCGTTGATGCTCCGCAAAGCGTCGGCGACGCGATTGACTACTCCTTCTTTCGCCTTAAGTAATTTCGACGCCAAGTCGAATGCTCGTTCATGCGCTTCGTCAACGATTACCCGCCGGTTGACCGCAAAGAAGATCCTCCTCCCAACTTTGCGATCCTTCGTCGCAACTCCTGCCTGACAAGCAAGCACAAACACGGCGATGTCGATCGCACTCGTTTTGCCGCTCGCGGTCGGCAGGTCGATGCAATCCGGCCAGCCCTTATTGAACACCTGATTCGCCAGCCGGATTTGCCAGGGGAACGGCGGCCTCTCGTAAACGGCCTCAAAGAACGAACTGAATTCGCTGATGTCAACGCTCATTGCGATTCCCCTCTCCACGGCCTGCAAAAGCCGTAACCGCGAAATCGGCCGACGCCCAAAAGAATCGGACCTTGCACCTCAACTCCAAAATCGATCTGAGCGTGAACCTGAAACGTACCGGGTCGCAACAACGGAAATCCACCCTGCCCCGGCATCGCCCGTAACGAGCCAACAAAGAACGGCGTCTTTTCGACACGCACCCCGACCGGCGCCGGAAGCTTCTGATTGATACAGGACGTCGTGATTATCGCCGACACCTCGTCGTTCCAGCCCTCACGATCTTTGAGGCGATCCGTTTTCGGCATGCGGTCCAGAACGATTGGAGTAACGGATGCCCAGGAGCGACTCGGCCTTGTCCAGGTAAGCGATTGAAGGTTGAGCTTTGTTGTAAGCGACGTCTCCCGTTCGATGTGAAATACGCCGGCACGGCCCATCGTCAGGCGAACCGTCTCGGGTTCGTTCGTCTTCTCGTCAAACAATATCGAGCTGAGCACTGCGGCCCGCTGGCGCGCCGGGATTTCCGTTGGCAGCACGATCGCCACGCCGAGCAGATGCCCGTCCGCATGTTCGCGGCCGACAAAAGGCAGCGGAACGATCGCCATGTGGCCGCGTCCGTCAGAAAGTTTCGGACCGTTCGCGCCCGCATGGCCGCTCACCCAATCCGGAACAGGTTGAACGCGTGAGTCCCGCTGGATCGTTGCTCGCAACGCATGTGTGATCAGCAGGGTCGATTCCAGCCCGAAACTGCGCGGGTTGTCATCCGACTCCTTCAACACAATCAGGTTTGGATCGAACGGCGAACGGATCGCATCCGTTCGCGCCGGCTGAACTGGGCTGTAGCCCCGGGTGATCGAGAAGGCCGGCCGTTGTGAAGTCGGCGCACCTTGCGGAAACTTCTCAGAGCGTTGCCGTTGCAACGTCTTCTTCGCGTTCCCTGTCGAACTGTCGGCGCGCTCGGTTAGCTCGTAATAGGCTTGAATCTCATCCGCATTAAATGCGTGCTCCAAGCGATCCAGCGCGCCGTCACCGGTCGTCCGAAGCCTGAACGACAATGAATCCTGACTCGATTCGTGCGTGATGGAGCCGCTTTCGACTTCGCGTTCCAGCCGCACCCACACCAGCGACGAGGAATGCCCGATCCGGGTCACTTTTCTACAAAGCGATTCGAGCGCGAGCAGGTGATTGTCGGGATCATCCTCAATCGACCAGATCAGCCGGATGGGCTGGTCGCCAACATAGACGCGCGGAAACATACGGGGCTGGCGCGACCGCTTGGAGGGAAGAACGTCAACTCCCGTCGCATCGTTCACCGGCACATAGACCGTCAGGCTTGAGCGAGCGGACACATTCTCCGGTAGCGCTTCTTCGGGCAATGCCAGCGCGGGCTCGCCGAGCGCCTGAAGCCATTCAAGTGCCGCACGCTCCGCCTGCCTTTCCTCCGGACCTGAGTCCGTCTCGAAGTGCGCCGCCGCCAGCGCCATAAATACTCGCGCCGGATGTGGCGGCCACTCCACCTTTTCACGGTTCGTGTGATCGGTCGCGACCGCGTAACCCGTCAGATACTCGATTGCCAGGGCGAAGCTGATCATTCCGCACCCCCTTCAGGCGTATTCGCCGCGATTGCCTGGCTACGCTTCACCAGTTCAATCAACTGTGGAGATGGCTTGAGGACAACCGGCGTAGTATTCCAGCCCAGGCCCAGCTTCTTCGCCGCTTCAACCGCCTGATTGAAAATCGAGATCGCCGTCGTCGAGTCGATCGAAATCGCCGTGGGCTTGCCCGGCGTTTCGAGAAGTTCAAAATTCATCGCATCCGCCGGGAACAACAGACACCGCGATCGCAGATCAAACCCGCGCTCCCCCGCTAGCGTCAGCCCGACCAGCGCCAGCGCCGCGAGCACCGTGCGGGCGGCATCGTCCCGCTTCGGATCGAATTTCCCATCCACCGGAAACCGCAGTCGTCGCAACTGCGGCAGCGACAGGACCGCAGTGTGCTCTCCGTGCGCGATGGTTACGCCACCATCCGTCACATCGGGAGGGATATTCCCGTGATTGATTTCCGATGGAGAGACCGCTCCCTTTTCTTTGTCGTCCTTCGCCATCTTCCAAGTGCCATCCTTGCCCTTGATGACCTTCGCCGCGGCCCGCGTCTGGAGCGGATCGATTCGGCTC
>DAIRGS010000350.1:6295-7453 GCA_036794395.1 Tepidisphaeraceae bacterium
CGATGACGGCATCAATTCCCACGATCTCGGAAACCATCGCACGGGCAAACTTCGCCCCCAACCCGCCCTTGGGGCCGGTCGAATCCCACACGCCAAATACTAGCGCGTGCGGACATGCTTCAAAGAGTGCGGTGGCGTTGGCAAGCCCGCTGTCCGTAATCCGTTTGCCAATGTCCGAATGCCGGAACGGCTTACCATCAAGCAGACTATCGCGAAGTATCGCGTCCGCAGCGCGGTGGGGCGCTTGAAGGCTTGTCACGCGTTGTACGTCGGCCACCGTATCGCCGAATTCAACGACGATCAGCGGCATCTTGATCGTGCCGCGATCGATCGCGTCCTGAATTGCATCTTCGATCCGATTGGCCTGGCTCTGCACGGAATCGAGCAGAACGCACTCCACCGGCTGCTCCCGACCAGGAAGCCGCCGCCGTTCCATCGCATAAGCCCCGCCCGAATGCGTCGGCGGAAACACCTTCGTCCCCTCACCCGCCGCCGGCTGCAAAACCGACCGGCATCGAATCGCCGCCGCGTTTCCCGCAACGGCGTTCTTCAACAACTCATAAGTCAACGGCTTCGCATTACTCTTGTTCTCGCTCATAATCTTCATCCTTTCCCAATTAGAGATGTGTTCGATTCCTTGATTGAGTAGTTCCCGCCAACTTCCCGCACCCAAAATGTTTTCAAACTCGACCCACCGCCTCCTGAACAGCCTCCTGAGATGATGCCCCGCAATCGGCCGACCTTTCCGCCTCGCGATCCGCGCATCCCGAACCGTCCGCAATACGCACCACCGCCACGCCCGGCTACCAGACAACCCGTCCGGTACGCCGCGCCGCCCAAGCATCCCTGCGGGCCGGTCTGACTCACTCACAAGAGGGGTATAATCGACGCCACTGACGACATCATGTCAGCGACCGAATTCCCCCCTTCAAAGAATTTTTGCGCCGCTTCAAAACACCGCCAAAAGCATATGTTGCCTCATACGTTCCGATCAGGCAATTCTTCGCGAGCTTCGCGACATCTTGCGAAGTGGCGATTCGCGCCTGCTCGGAGTCACATGACCGGAAGTCGAAGGGCTCCAACCATCCAACAACCCCCCACGCCGGGGCAGAGTCGGAGCGGTACTCCGCGCAGCGCCGCCCCGGATTCCCCCCATGC
>DAIRGS010000351.1:0-7446 GCA_036794395.1 Tepidisphaeraceae bacterium
TGGCGGCTGGCTTTGTCCGGCCAAAATTAGGCATCCCGAAAAAATGGGCACGCCCGATGTTGATTCGAGAAATTCAGGTTGACTCCGCAGCACCACCAATCTAATTTGTCCCCTTCCAATCTTTAGGGAGCAAATGGGGCAAGCTCAAAAACCTGAGGCTGTGATACCGGAGACGGAGCAATCCTCGTTGCCGAGCACCGCTCCGTGCCACGGCGCTGCCGCCGTTTCCTTCGAGCCGCAGACGCTCGATGAATTGCTCCGCGCCACGGCCGAGCAACTTGCCACCTGCGACATCGCGCGGATGAATCTGCTCTGCGCGACGGGCCTGCCAGGGGCCGAGAAGCTTGATATTGCCAAATCCCTCCACCGCCTCGACTTCATGGCGCGGCAGATCGGCAAGGAGACGGAACGCGACCTGCCACGATATCTCATCAATCCCAAATGGATCTACAAGAACGCCAAGCCGGAGACGGAGAACGCCTTCCGCATGTCGCATCTGGCGTGCGCGATGCAGGATTGCTTCAAGATGCACTACGACGCGCGGTTCCTCCGCGATCCGAAGTTAAAGGCGAAGGTGGATTGGCGCACCGCCTTCGCTGATTCACGGGCCATCCTGATTCATGGACTGCTCGGTGAGAAACGGGCGGGCATCTTCACGCCGTTGTCGTTTGTGGGCGTCGCATTGGGTCGCCGGCTCGGATATCCGCTCTATCTGACCGGTACGCCGTCCTATGACTTTGTGAGGTGGGATGGCCAGGGCGATCGGTTCAACGCCGAGATCAACAGCGGCGGGTGTCACATCGTTCGGGAGGATGAGGTTTATCACAAATGGCCCGAGCCGATGCGGCCGGAGGAAATCCAGAGCGGGTACTTTTTGAGAAACTACACGCCCGCCGATGAGCTGGCGTTGTGTTTGTACTGCCGGGCGAAGGTGCTGGATTGCAACCTGCGCTTTGAGGAAAGCCTGCCAGTGTGGGCCAAGTGCTGCTTTCTCGCCCCCAAGAATCCCGAATACGCGCGGAAGGCAAAGATCGCGGTCGGAGAAGCGCTGTTCATGCGGAAGTGCGGACGGCCGATGGAGTGGGCGGGCGGCGGGCGGTATCTCCGGCCGGCGGAGACGGTGGACGAAGATCCCAGAGACGTCCTTCCGCCAAAGCTGGCGGCGACGGCCGTCGCGATCGTGGCACATGCCTGCGAGGGGGAGGGGACACCCGGGAACGCGCTCATGTGGTACCGCGCGGCGGTAGAAACCGATCCGGAGAATCCAGACCACCAACGGAACTTCGATCGCTTTCGCGACGAGTTTCACGGGCAGTTGATGGAAGCCCACGTCAAGTCGCAGGAGTTCATTCGGCGCCACGCCCCGGAGGCAAAGCTCCCGCCTCTGGAAGAGAGCATCCGCCAGTTCCGGCAATCCCTGAGTGCGGCGTCAGGCCGGCGGCCTGACGAGCAATTCCTTCGGCGCTTGTCGGAAAACTGGGCCGGTCCGGCCGAATTGCTCGTGCCGGCCTACGAATCGAAGGGGATGGAGTGCGTCCGGGAAGGGAGATGGGACGGAGCGCAAACGGCGTTTGCCAGGGCATACTTCCACGGCGTGACAGCAAGCGAGAAGGAGCGGCAACTCAACAACCTGATCTGTGCGATCCGCGACGAAATCGAGATGTACCCGGACTTCTCGCCTTTGGACGACCTGCGCCCGACACTGCATCCGAGGATGCAAGCGTTGATCTGGGCCACTCGCGGAAAGGTGCTGCGTTCGATCGGCAGGTTCGATGAGGCCGCCAACGCCTACCTCAAGGCGCACAAGCTTGAGCCTCGGCCTGAATTCCATACCAACGCGATGCACCTCCGCGAAGAGGCGGAGCGCGCGTTGTCGAATCCGCCGGGTGTGCATTCCATCGGGTTAGGTGTGCCGCCGCCGTTCGACTTTCAGGATGTGGGGTTTGCCGTACCGCCCGAACTGTTGCGGGGCTCATCGAACCAGAGGTTGACTGAATAGGAGGGCGGACGCGGTGAACACTCATCAACTGGCAAACCAAATGTTACGCACGGCGATGGTTGAACCACCCTCAATGACTGATGTTCCTACGGTTTTTGAGCCCCAATCTCTTGAGGAGCTTCTCAATGCAACGCCGGAGCAGCTTGCCACCGCCGACATCGCCCGCGTGAATCTCCTGTGTGCCACCGGACTTCGCGGGGCTGAGGATTTGGACATCCCCGCCTGCCTCACCAAGATCGACCGGTGGACGGAGGAAGTTCGACTCTTTACCGAATGCAACTTCCTCAAGTTCACCCCAAAGACGCCTCGTGACACACCGGGGTTCCTTCGCTGCTGGTCGCTGGTCAAATTGCTGCGACATTGCAAGGGGTTGGAACACCTTCTTTGCCCGCCGGATTTACAGCCCGGCGAGAAGTACCTCGGATTGGGAATCTCCGACGCCGGGCCGGATTCGACTTACTACAACTCGGATGTCGTATTCATCCACGGCCTACTCGGGGAACGAAAGCTCGGAATCTGCACCGCGTTTCCGGTGCTGTTCGCGTCCGTTGGACGCCGCCTGGGATACCCGATCAAGATCGTCATATCCGTCTGCCACGTTTTCATTCGTTGGGACGGTCCCATCGACCGCTTCAACATGGACGCCAGCAAGTTTTACATCAACCTTCACCCCGACGATTACTACATTGACTCGCCCAAGCCGTGGACTGAGGAAGAGAAGGAGTGCGGAGCGTTCCTGCGCCCGCTGACGCCGACCGAAGAGTTGGGCCTGTTCGTCGGCTGGCGCGCGGGCGTTTTGGAATCAAACGCCCGCTATGACGAGGCGGGGGAGATGTGCGATCTTGCCCAAAGGCTGTTCCCGCAAGACCCGCTCTTTCCGAAACTCGCCAAACGGATCGACCGGGAGCGAGTCCGTCTCTTCATGGAGGCCGACGGATGGGGCTACGAGCCTACTGACGAAGCTCAGACCGTCGCGCCACCGCAAGGGGCGCAGGATTCCGACGACTCTACTACCCAAGGCGCCGACTGATCGGCGATCGAAAGGACATCGAGATGCTCACTCTGGAAATGGAATGTGACGAAACCTGTGGCGGTGATGAGGCGGTCGCGCACTATCAGGCATTCAACAGCGATCCGATCAACAACTCCGACCCGAGCGGGTTGGCGGCTACTCGCTCCTACTTGGCAGGCAGCGAGACAACGGATTTCCATACCACCAAGGAGATTGCAGTCCTTCCAGACGGAAGCCGTCAAGCGACCTACCGGCTCTTCCTCGGTCGCACGAATATCGTGTCCGCTGGAGTAGGAGCGCCCGGCCAAACCTTCCGCTCGGAGGAAGAATTGACGCATGTCGTTCAGGCATTTTCCGGAGATCGAGCAACTCAGCTTGAATCGCTGGTTGACAAGGCCGTGGCGACGCGCGTGGATTCGCTCAATCAGATGGATTCGGCCAATGCCACCGTCGACAACATGAAGTTTGGCTTTGGCTTAGTTCCATTCTTCAGCGCCGTGGATCACTACCGGCGTGGCGAGCCGTGGAAGCTCGATGCCGCCTTGAGCGCGTTGGTCCTTGCCCCGGCCGTCTCTGCGGCGCTGAAATCCGTGTTGGCAACAGGTGCAGCAGCCAGTGCGGTTGCGGCGGAAGGCGGCGAGGCTCAGGCTCTCGTGCATCTCACTGATGCGGCGGGCGTTCAAGGTATCGGCGAGACGGGTACGATAATCGGCGAACATGGAATCTTTGCATTGCCGGAGAGCGCAGCCGGACAAAGCACTCTCACCAAAGTTATACGTTCTGGCCTCATGCCTGCGAGGACGGCCGAGGCCGTCCCTATTCCCGCCGGCGCACAAGGCTTATTTCAGCGCCCGATTCCAGTCGGTTTGTTCTCTGGATGGAAATACTTCTCCGGCGTTCGTTTTGCGCCTGCCGGCACAATCAGCACCGCCAGCGGTGAATTCATAACGGGTTCTTCGCTGATCGGACCGCGCACCCTCATCTACGGCCCTGATCTACTGATTAACGGAACCGCCACGGGCCTCACCGGGCTTTATCTTTACGAGGCGAAAAGGGGAACCGTAGCCGCAGGCAAATAGGAAAGCCCCATGAACAAGAATAGTCTCGGCCGTCTCTTGTCGCCAGATTTTTGGATAGGCATCTTTTGCCTCCTTTTCGTCGTTGGTATTGCGTGTTTCATAGTCGGTCACAGGCACATCGGATTGGCGCTCATGGTGCCCTTGGTTCTCGGAGGACTTGTAGCCTTTTTCATTTTCGTTCCCCTCGTTCTTCGGGCTGATCGGAAGAGTCGAAAGAGTCCGTCAAAAGACGGTGAGAAGTGAACAGAATTGACAATGTAGCGCCATTTGAAGTTACTCTGAGTTCTATGTCGCCAGCTTCCTCCTGCTCGGCGGGTTGGGCATTTTCATCACGGCGATTGGGAAGGTGAAGGGAGTACCTTGGCTGTATTGGACGGGCCTCCGCCGCGGCCACGACGTTGAGGTGCAGCCCGCTCGGAGACGACTCCATCCCGATGGTGCCCCAATGGGGCGTAAATGCGGCACCATACGCCTCCGCGGAGCTTCGTGCCCATGCGACGGCAACAGCAGTAGCAGTGAGTGCCTCATGCAGATGGCTATTTGTTGCGGGGCTTCGACCTTCGGTCGAACACAGCCGAGGGCGGCTGTGCCACAAGATGATTCACCGGGTCCGCCAATTCCAGCGCTACACCCTGGAGAAAGTGATGACGTGACTTACCCTTGTCAGGCCCGTACCGCTCCGATAGCATCCGCCGTTCACAATTTTTCGAGGGTTCGTCATGGCTGAGCCGTTAAATATGGTTTATGAGAAGGATGCGCCGATTGACGCGTTGAAGGGGAAAACGGTCGCGGTGCTGGGTTTTGGATCGCAGGGTCACGCGCATTCGCTAAACCTGCGAGACAGCGGCATCAAGGTGATTGTCGCCAACCGCAAGGACAGCTCGAACGGGCGTCTGGCGGTTGAACATGGATTTGAACCGCTGAGCGTAGACGACGCGGTGAAGGCGGCGGACCTGATCATCGCGACCCTGCCGGACGAGGCCCAGCCGGACATCTACAGCAAGAGCATTGCACCGCATCTGAAGGCCGGGAAAGCTTTTGGGGCGACGCACGGATTTAACGTCCATTTCAAGACGGTGATTCCGCCGAAGGATGTGGATGTGCTGATGGTGGCCCCGAAAGGCCCCGGGCATCTGGTGCGCAGCGAATTTGAGCGTGGGGGCGGCGTGCCGTGTTTGCTGGCGGTGTATCAGAATGCCAGCGGGACGGCGCGCGACCTGGGCCTGGCATGGGCACGCGGGATTGGTGGGGCTCGCTCGGGCATCATTGAAACCACCTTCAAGGATGAATGCGAAACGGATCTGTTTGGCGAACAGGCGGTTTTGTGCGGGGGGCTGGCTTCGCTGATCAAGGCGGGGTTCGAGACGTTGATTGAAGCCGGGTATCCGCCGGAGATGGCCTACTTTGAGTGTGTCCATGAAGTGAAGCTGATCGTCGACCTGATCTATCAGGGCGGTTTGGAGTACATGCGTTATTCGATCAGCAACACCGCGGAGTATGGCGATCTGACACGCGGGCCGCGTGTAGTCAACGCGGAGACCAAGGCCGAGATGAAAAAGATCCTGGCTGAGATTACCAGCGGGCAGTTCGCCAAAGAGTGGCGCGCTGAATACGAAGGCGGGATGAAGAACTTCAAGCGGCTTTACGAAGCGGACAACAACCATCCGGTTGAAGTAGTGGGCCGACGGCTGCGGAAGATGATGCCGTGGCTCAAGGCGAAGGAACCACCGAAGGCGTAAAGCTCATTTGGTGCGCAGAATATGCTCAGAGGGCGAGGCAATTGCCTCGCCCTCTGCCGCTTATTGGCGCGAATACTGCCCATCGGCAGCAAAATCATCCACATTCTCGTTTCCGGCACGGCCTTTGTGGCGTAACATTCCCAATTATGGGATGGCTACATCGGATGTGTGCCACGGTGTCGGTCGCCGGGCTCTTATTGACGGCAGGCAGAGTCGGCGCGCAATCTGTGGGGACCGAACGCGCAAAACTCCCGGGTCGACAACCCTCGACCACCCCGTCGCAGTTTGAATCCGATCGCGAAAAGCTGATTGATGTTCAAAGTAGAAACCGCCGGCAGGTGATGGCGGAAAAAGGCCCCATCCCCGAAACGCGGATGAATCAGATTCTCCAGTTCCGTGTGGAAAAGCGGCAATTGGTGGTGCATACCCCGCTTCACGCCCCGATACTTGATCGTCGGGCGGATATTGTGGGGTTCGGGATGCCGGCGGAACTGTCTTATACCGAATCTGTTCCCGCGGATCCCGAGTCGAGCCAGTTGGAATTCACTCTTCTGGATTACCCGGACAAGCTGACCAACGTGCGTATCCACGTGTCTTGCCAGCCCAACACGCCGGCAACCGCCGATCTGCAGATCGAAAGCTCGCTGCAAACGGGATTGAACGGCGAGCATTTCGCCCGGGTTGTGTACACGCAAACCGCAACGCGCGCGTCTCTCCAGGCGTTTGGAACTGCCGCGAGTGAAGATCAGGATTCGCAGACGGTGATTTTAGCAGAGAAGGATTTTTCGACTCTGCGGGAGAAGCACCCTGCCGCGATGGAAACATGGCTGCGGCCCGTTCTGCATCGGCTACAGCAGGACTTCGTTTTTGCGACCGACTCCAATGCCGCGTGGCAGGCTTTGGCCGATGAGTGGCCGCAGAACGCGAAAGCGACTGCTCGATTGAACGCGTTGCTGCCGGACTTGAATTCTCCACGATGGCAGACGCGAAACGCCGCGGAAAAAGAGCTGGCAAAAATGGGGCGCGACGGGGCGACGGCAGTCATGCGAAGGAGCCGGGAGGGGCTTAGCCTGGAGCAGAATGCGCGACTGGACGAAATCCTTGCTCGATTTAAACCGATGACCGCGGAACAGGTTAAGGCGTTGTCGATGAATCCGGAGTTCCTGCTGGATTGCGAATATTCAGACGATGTGGTTGTGCGTCGCCTGGCGGCAGCACGGCTCGCCAAGCTTCTGGGCCACCCGCTGAACTTCAGTGTCGATCTGCCCGATTCGCAGCGCGCAGAGGCGATTGAACGCACTCGCGCACAGATTATGCCGCAGCGAAAAGCGGACGCGACTCACTAACGTGATCGTGCGTGATCCGGCGTCTGGTTTGCAGGTGAAATCGGCGGGGCGGCGGTTTGGGGAGGCGAGAATTGCAGCGCTCTGAGGATCCGGGGTGGCGCGGGGTACCGCTATACCCCGGCGTGGGAGCTGGTCGGGGTGGGGTCCGACGTTCCAAAGGGGACGCGGCGCAGGGTGATTAAATGAGTGGCGCGGCGATTCGGCACAATCATTTAGCACTACAGCGCGACTCGCGCTCAACGACTTTCCAGGCCGGGCGGTAATACCTCCA